>CAZKJC010000148.1:0-7096 GCA_964552995.1 uncultured Ruminococcus sp. | reverse complement strand
GCGAGAGCCTGCGAAAACGGAGCGCAGCGGAGTTTTTGCGGGCGGGTCGCGGAAAATTTTTTTAAATCATCGGGTCGCTAAAAAATTTTTTTAAATAAGGAGAAAAAATGAAGATTTGTGGTTATGAGTTTGACAATCATGAAGGAGAGCTGATGGAGCTGTCCGAGGAAGACCTGAACATGGGCATACTGTTTCGCTTGAAGTGGGACAGCGATGTAAGACTTACGGCATACGAGATAGGCGATACTATGCATATTTCGGTGCAGAAGGACAATTCGGTGCTGTTCCATCGGTTTTTCGGGAACGCGAAGAAGCGCGGCGAGATATATTTTGACAGCTTCGTGGCGGAGCTGTCGCAGTCCTGCGAAAGGATAGCCCAGGGCGCGTATGACAGGCAGAAATCTCATCGTGAGAAGGCCGCGGCGGTAGTGCGCGAGCGCGGTCTGACGGGGCTTATGAGCAACGCCAAGTGGCATGAGCTTATAGGTTTTATGGGCGAGGAGATACCCACGGGCTTTCTGGCTTACGGAGTGAAATGGCTGGACAAGAGCGACGAGGAGAAGTACGAGATCGATTGGGATTATGACTGGAGCTACGAAAAGCTGCCGGATTTCCTGCTGCCGCTTATCGAGTATATTGTGATAGATCCCGTGTCCAAAGCGGGAGACGCGCCCTCGCGGGATTATACAAAGGAGCTTTGCGACGGGCTTGAAAAGCGCGGCATAAAGTATGATATCACGGACGGCAAGATATATATCAGAGGATACGTTTAAGCGGTAAAACGCTGAAAAGCTACATAAAAAATATGCATTATAGGGACTGAAAGCAGAGAGCAGTTTTCCGCCCACGCAGGAAAATTTTTTGCGAGAGCCGCAGTTTTGCGCAAATTTAGCGTAGCCGCTTATAGTATTTTATGGCAGCTTGCGCAAAACGCGGGCGGGTCGCGGGAAATTTTTTTAAAATAATATGCTGAAAGCAGACGGCAGTTGACCGCCCACGCAGGAATTTTCCCGCAACAAGCTGCGGAAGCGGAGCGAATGCGTAGCTTTTGCAGCGCGGTAGTGCGAGCGGAGCTCGCACGGTGCGGGAAAATTTTTAAGATCAGGAGAGTTGATTATGAAGATGAATGTTGAATTTGACACCTGTAAAGGGTGCGGGCTGTGCGTTACCGCGTGTCCGAAGAAGATCGTGGAGATACAGCACGAGAAGCTGAACAAAAAGGGGTACTACACCGCGGTCTGCATTGACCAGGACGCCTGCATTGCCTGCACGATGTGCGCTATGATGTGTCCCGACTGTGCGATAACTATACGAGGAGGGGAAAAGTAATGGAACGAATGCTGATGAAGGGCAACGAGGCTCTTGCCGAAGCGGCTATAAGAGCTGGCTGCAAGTGCTTTTTCGGTTATCCCATCACGCCGCAGACGGAGATATCCGCCTATATGGCAAAGAGAATGCCCAAGGTGGGCGGCGTGTTTTTGCAGGCGGAGAGCGAGGTCGCGGCGATAAATATGGTGTACGGCTGCGCAAGCTCGGGGATACGCTGCATGACCAGCTCCTCCTCCCCGGGAATATCCCTTAAGGGAGAGGGCGTGAGCTATATAGCGGGGTCCGATCTTCCCGCGGTAATAGTCAACGTAATGCGCGGCGGTCCCGGGCTCGGCGGTATTCAGCCCAGCCAGTCGGATTACTGGCAGGCGACAAGGGCGCTGGGTCACGGTGATTTCCAGAATATCGTGTACGCTCCGTCGAGCGTGCAGGAGATGGCGGACTATATGGGCAAGGCGTTCGATATGGCGGACAAGTACAGAATGCCCGCGCTGATACTGGCGGACGGTCTGCTGGGTCAGATGATGGAGCCTGTTGTGTTCGAGGAAAAGGAAATAAAGATGTCCGACGCTTCGGGAAAGCCCTGGGCGACCAACGGTCACGGCAACAAGCGTCCGCATAATATAATAAATTCGCTGTACCTCCAGGCGGACGAACTGGAGCAGTACAATGTGGAGCGCTTCAGGCGCTATGAAAAGGTAAAAGAGGAGCTCCCCGAGCTGGAGAGCTACCTTTGCGAGGACGCGGAGATAGTCGTGGCGGCTTACGGTTCTGTGGCAAGGCTTGCAAAGGCGGCTGTGGAGCAGGCTCGCGCGGAGGGGATCAAGGCGGGGCTTGCGCGCCCGATAACGCTGTATCCCTACCCCGAAAAGGAGCTCAAAGCGGCGTGCAAGACTGCTAAAAAGGTATTGGTAACGGAAATGTCCATGGGACAGATGGTGGACGATGTGAAGCTGGCGCTGGAGTGTCGGCTGCCGGTCGAGTTCTTCGGAAGAACGGGCGGAGTCGTTCCCAAGCCCTCGGAGATACTCGCGAAAATAAAGGCTATGAAAGGAGCGGAGTGAAATGCCCGATTTTAATAAACCCCACGCGCTGACGGACGTGCCCCTGCATTACTGCCCGGGCTGTACGCACGGTATCGTGCACAGGCTTGTGGCGGAGGTCATCGACGAGATGGGAATAGAGGGAGATACGGTGGGGATTTGCCCCGTAGGCTGCTCCGTTATGGCGTATGATTATTTCAACTGCGATATGATAGAGGCGGCTCACGGACGCGCTCCCGCGGTGGCTACGGGCGTAAAGAGAGCCAACCCCGACAAATTCGTGTTTACCTATCAGGGCGACGGCGATCTCGCGGCGATAGGTACGGCGGAGACCATTCACGCTGCGACCCGCGGCGAGAACATAACCGTGATATTCATCAACAACACCACCTACGGCATGACGGGCGGTCAGATGGCTCCCACGACCTTGCCGGGGCAGGTAACGCAGACCACTCCCTACGGAAGAAGCACAGACGTTGAGGGCTTCCCCGTAAAGGTGTGCGAGATATTGTCGCAGGTAAGCGGCGTGGCGCTCGCCGAGAGGGTCACGGTGACCGACCCCGCCAACGTCCGCAAGGCTAAGGCGGCGATACGCAAGGGCTTTGAGTTCCAGAAGAACAAGCAGGGGTTCTCGCTTATTGAAGTGCTTTCCACCTGCCCCACAAACTGGGGAAAATCCCCCGTGGAGTCGCTGGAGTGGCTTAAGGAGAACATGATCCCCTACTATCCGCTCGGCGTTTATAAGGAGGGCGCGATACGATGACTGAGGAAATTATTCTTGCGGGCTTCGGCGGACAGGGCATACTGTTCGCGGGAAAAATGCTGGCTTACTTCGGGCTGATGGACGGGCGCGAGGTCTCGTGGCTGCCCTCCTACGGACCCGAAATGCGCGGCGGTACGGCAAACTGCTCCGTCTGCGTGAGCGACGCGCCGATATGCTCGCCGCTGGTGACCGAGCCGGATATACTGATAGCTATGAACAAGCCCTCCTACGATAAGTTTATCGACACCGTAAAGCCGGGCGGCATAGCCATCATAGACAGCTTTCTTATCGAGGACAGGTGTGAGCGCGACGACATAAAGTGCTTTTATGTTCCCGCAACGCCGATGGCGGCTGAGAACGGCATAGCGGGCATGGCCAACATCATTCTGGTCGGAAAGTTGGTAAAGGAGACCGGCATAGCTTCCGATGAGACCATAAAGCACGCGCTGGAAAAGATCATTCCCCCGAAAAAAGCGAACCTGATCGAATCCAATCTTAAAGCCATAGAAATGGGGCAAAATTACGGGCAATAGAAAAAAGCTCCGTCATGGGGGCAGCTTCCGCTTTGTGGGTGGTCTTTGTCTGCCGCAGAAAATAATTGCCGTTGTTGCCGTGGTGGGGCTGGTGTGGGTAAATCTCGTGCTCAAGCCCAACGCGGGCAGTCTGCTAGGAACGATCATCTTCGGCGGTATTCTGGCAGCGGCGCTGCTGTGGCGGCGGATAATGCAGCTGTGGAAAAGGACTTTCGGGCGCGTTTTCCTTATTGTTTTCGGCGGGATCGCCGCGGTCGGGCTTGGTGTGTGCGTATTCTTTTCGGTAAATATGGCTTTGTATGCGGAGCGATCTGCGGAGGGGTTTACTGCCGACGACGCGGTGGACTGCGTGATAGTGCTCGGCTGCCAGGTCAGGGGGGAAACTCCCACGGATATGCTTTGCGACAGGCTGGACGCGGCTCTGGAGCTGCTGGAGGAAAATCCCGAAGCGGTCTGCGTGGTGAGCGGCGGACAGGGAAATCTGGAGGCTATATCGGAGGCGGAAGCCATGCGCCGCTATCTTAACGCCAAAGGCATAGCGGACGAGCGGATAATCCCCGAGCCGCGTTCCACCTCGACCGAGGAGAACCTGCGCTTTTCCGCGGAGCTTCTTGCGGAGCGGGGGATAAGCGGTAATATGATCGTTGTCACGAATGAGTTCCATCAGTACCGCGCCGATATATACGCGCGCCGCGCGGGGCTTAATGTGGGGCATCACTCCTCGCATACCGCTCTGCGGCTGTTTCCTAACCAGTGGGTGAGGGAATGGGGAGCGCTTGCGGTTGCTATGATAATAAAATAATATTGAGAGGTAGATATGGACAAGTTGTATCAGTTGGCAAAGGGCTATACAAATCGCTACCCAAACGGCAACGAGCCGTTTCAGATAACCACGAGGATACTGGAGGAGTGCGGCGAGGTCGCAAGCGAGGTAAATCACTTTGAAAAAAGCGGTATCAAGACTCAGAAGCACGGCGAGCCTTCAAAGCAGCATATGGCTGACGAGATAAAACAGGCGATAAACGCTCTTATTCAGCTTGCGGTATATTATCAGGTTGAAGATGAGTTGGAGTTGTCAATTGACCGTTCCCTTGAAAAAATGAAAAAAGAGCATTTGATTTGATGATAAACCTGCGGTGCGCCGCGGGTTTATTTTTTTGAAAAATTTTTTTAAAACCCCTTGACAACTACAAGTAACTTGTGGTATAATCTGTTCATAGGAAGACGATTATATGAACAACAGCGTTATCGTTATGTTCATTTGTCCCGCGCAGAAAAGCAACGCATACAAATAGCAACGTTTAGCCCCGCAGGGAAATTTTCCGCGGGAGCCCGCGAAAGCGAAGCGTAGCTTTCATGGGCGGGTCGCGGGAAAATTCTTTAAAATAAGGAGGTGCAATATGGCGGATTTTTTAGAGGAATTAAAGCTTGCAAGAGCCTGCGAGCTTGAGATAGGGGTTCAGCTTGAGCATATAGAGCGGCTGCGCAGGATCGCCCAGAGGGCGGGGAGCGGCTCGTCGGAGTACGCGGCAAATGTTGCGGAGAAGCTGGCGGCGCTTGAAAGGGAGCTCAACGGGCATATCGACATAACCGTAGACGCCAAGCGCCGCGCGCTGATATATCTGAGCGCGCTGAACGGCGAGGAGCGCGCGGTCATGGAGAGCTATTATTTTCTGGGGAAGGATTGGGCGAAGATCGCGCTTGATCTGGCTATGTCGGAGCGCAGGGTATTTTTGTTGAGGAAGAGCGCCATAAACAAGCTGACGGAGCTCTACGGCGCTCCGCAGGGAAGCCGCACGGCTTAGGTTATGGATATGAATCTGGCAGCAAAGGCAACATTAAAAAAGAGCAACATAATTTGATCGCAGCCAAGCAACGCACGCAAAGAGCAGCAAAAAGCCCACGCAGGAAATTTTTCGCGGGAGCCCGTGAAAACGGAGCAGAGTTTTGCGCAACGTTCGCGTGATTGCTATGGCGTTTTGTGATATTTTGCGCAAAACCGTGCGGAGTTTTTACGGGCGGGTCGCGGAAAATTTCTTTTAAATCAGGAGGAAATATGGGAATTGGTAAGAAATTGAGAACGGTCAGGGAGAAGATGGGGATAACTCAGGAGGCTCTGGCGGAGATGATAGGGGTCACCTCGTCGGCTGTCGGGAATTACGAGCGGGACGTGAGCCATCCGCGCGAGGATATCCTGTACAGGCTGTTCGAGGCGCTGAAGTGTGAGCCGAACGAGCTGTTCGAGGGTCTTTATGAGAGTACGGCTACCGAGCGCGAAAGAGTCCACATGGAGAATTATTGCAGCCTCGACGAGGCGGGGAAGAACCGCGTCGACGTCTGCACGGAGCTTGAGCTGGAGCGCTGTCGGCGCGTTCTTCCGGCGGAGTCGGACGGCGGAGAGCGCGAGGTGCTTATAGCGGCGCGCGGCAGCGGCGCTCCCCACAGCATAAAAATGAAAAAGAGCGGGAGCAGTATTTTCGATCAGCCCGATTACAGAGGCGGCGGAAAGTAAAGCGGAGGTGAGCGGAGTGGTATTGACGGAGAACGCTCCGTCCGCTGCGAGAAGCGCCGTAAAGGTTCTTGCGGCGGCGGGAGTGCGTTCGCTGCCCGTTGACCCGACGGAGCTCGCGCGGCACTTCGGGGTGAAAATGGTGGACTACTCGACCTTTTCGCGAACCTACGGCATACCTATCGTGGAGCTGTACGCGCACAGTAAATACGGCTTCGGGTTTTATGAGGGGGACGGCTACGTCTGCGCCGTGAATGAAAACGCCTGCGGCGGTATACGCAGGCGCTGGACGGCGGCTCACGAGCTTGGGCATTATTTCCTGGGGCATATTTCCGAGGATCGGCGGGCGGAGCGGAGCGCGGACGCGGAGCGGCAGGCGGACGCTTTTGCCGCGGAGCTTCTCGCGCCGCTGCTGGTGCTGCATTTCTGCGCGGTGAGCTCCGCAGAGGAGCTTGCGCGGCTCTGTCTTATCTCGCAGACCGCTGCGCGGATAAGGTTTGAGGAACTGTGCGGCAGCAGGCGCGCGGCGGCGAAAGCGCTCCACCAAAACGGATTTTCGGGCGCTCTCTCGCTGGACAGTCCCGAGAATATGGCACTGCTGTCGGGATTCGCGCCGTTTACGGCGCGGGAGCAGCTGAAAAAATATAATGCAACATAATGTTGTCATTTACAGATAGAGACCGCCTCAATCTATGGAGCGGTCAGATTGTATAAAAAGTATGGCGACATTGCGCCCACGCATCGGAATTTCAAAAAGTGTCAGAATTTGCGAAGCAAATTCTGACCGGTTCCCGCAATCGCTCGAAGTGGAGTTCGGCTTTGCTGAACGGAACGGAGAGTGCTTGCGGGAATTTTGAAATTCTTTTAAGGCAATACCGCACAGAGATTGTGCGGCAATTGCGCCGACAGATTTTTCGTC
>CAZKJC010000147.1:0-7134 GCA_964552995.1 uncultured Ruminococcus sp. | reverse complement strand
GTGTCAGCCCCAGTCCGAGCGCGTGAAAGCTCCGCTTTCGCACAACACAAGAACGGAGCTACTTAATAAATTTAACAAAACAAACTGCTCCGCTAAATTATCATTTACCTAATCTTTACTATTTTCTTTACCGCTTTCTTAACCCATATAAGCTATAATAACATCATCAAATCACGGAGGTAGTAAAAATGGAATATGTTTTAAGAACAAAAAATCTGTGCAAGAACTACAGGCACTTCAAGGCGCTGAATGATCTTAACATGAACGTCCCCAAGGGAGCGATATACGGCTTTGTCGGAAAGAACGGCGCGGGCAAGACCACGCTCATACGGCTTATATGCGGCTTGCAGAGCCCCACCGCGGGCGAATTCTCGCTTTACGGAGTACCCAACACCGAGGACAACATCAACCGTACCCGCCGCAGAATGGGCGCGGTGGTGGAAACTCCTTCAATTTACCTTGGAATGACCGCGGAGGATAATTTAAAGGAGCAGTTCAGAATACTCGGCTTGCCCTCGTTTGACGGTATAAAGGAGCTGCTCCGACTGGTGGGTCTGGAGAATACCGGCAGGAAAAAGGCGCGGAATTTCTCGCTGGGTATGAAGCAGCGGCTGGGTATCGCGATAGCTCTGGCGGGCGATCCCGACTTTCTGGTGCTGGACGAGCCCGTGAACGGTCTTGACCCGCAGGGCATAATCGAGATAAGAGAGCTCATTCTGAAGCTCAACCGCGAAAGGCAGATAACCGTTCTGATATCCAGCCATATTCTTGAGGAGCTTTCCAAGCTCGCCACGCACTTCGGCTTTATCGACGGCGGGCATATGATAAAGGAAATAAGCGCCGAGGAGCTGGAAAAGGCTTGCAGGAAGTGCACGCGTGTCGAGGTGAGCGATACCGGCGCGCTGGCAAGAGTGCTTGACAAGATGGGAGACGAGTACAGCGTTATATCGCCGAACAAGGCGGATATTTACGCTAAAATAAACATAACCAGGCTGACCCTAGCGCTTGCGGAGGAGAGCTGTGAGCTGATCTCCGCGGCGGAGCGCGACGAGAGCCTTGAAAGCTATTATGTGAGCCTTCTCGGAGAGGCGAGGGGGAGCGAAAAATGATAAATCTGCTGTCGGCGGGCTTTTCCCGACTGTTCAAAAAAAGAACATTTTATATAGGCGTTATAGTTATGGCGCTGTACGGGGCAAGCGACGTTATTTCCGCTTTCCTGGACAATATCTCGGGTCTCGACACCGAGCTTGACGATATTTTCTTTATGTATTGCCTGCTTGTTCCCATACTTATGGCGGTATTCTGCCCACTGTTTATCGGCACGGAATACAGCGAGGGAACAATGCGCAACAAAATAATCACGGGACACAAAAGAGCTGTGATATACATGTCAAATTTTATTATCTGCGCGGCGGCGGGACTGATGATGTGCGCGGCGTATGTCATTATCTGTCTCGGGCTGGGAATACCTTTGATTGGCTTTTTTGCGGGCGATATCGGCGCGTTAATTGCGCAGGCGGGCTGCTCACTGGCTATGCTGCTGTCGGTCACGGGAATATTCACGCATATCTCGCTTATGATAAAAAGCAAGTCCGTCTCGGCGGTCATATGTGTAATTTTCGCCTTTGTGACTGTTCTGGCGGGAATGATGTTGGACAGCCTGCTTCGTGAGCCCGAATACTGGGAGCAATACATATATGATGGCGCATATATCGAGGGCGACGAGAATGCTCTGATACAGTCCTACGATGAAAGCATATTGTCAAATATCAGAACCGAATATGTGCCAAATCCCTTTTATGTGAGCGGCGTAAAGCGGCAGATATATCAGTTTATAGTTGATTTTACCCCAGGAGGGCAGGTTATAAAGATAATTGAGGGCGACAGCTCTCCGTTGTTGGCGGGATATTCCATGCTGATCGCGGCGGTCACAACGGCGGCGGGGTTGATCATCTTCAATAAAAAGAATCTGAATTGAGGTGGAAAATATGAGCAGACTTTTATCCGCGAATTTCGCGCGGCTTAAGAAAAGCAGTCTTTTCTGGGTAGCTTTAGCGCTTTCGGCGGCGCTGTCGGTATTTATAATGGCGCAGCGTATTATGACGGTGGACGAATGGCGGAAATACGGCGCGGAGCTTCATTTTGAGAGCTGCTTTTTTGAAGCGACGCCGTTTGTTGGGCTTGCTATCACTGTGGTGATAATATTCTTTCTGGGCACGGATTACAGCGACGGAACTATCCGAAATAAAATTACAGCGGGGCATACCCGTGTGGAAATATACTCCGCGAATTTGCTGACCGCCATATTTATAGGTGTGCTGCTTGACGCGGTGTGGCTGGTGTTCGGGCTTATCGGGCTTCCGTTTATGGAATGCGGGCTGAGTATCGGGCAGATGTTGCTTTATGTGCTTGTAACGCTGCTTTTCAGCATTTCAACGGGAGCATTGGTGGCGTTGGCGGGAATGCTGATATCAAGCAAGGCGGGCTCGTCAACAGTGTCTATAATGATGTTTTTCGGATTTTTAATTGCCGCGAGCATGATAATTATACGGCTTGACGAGCCGGAAATGCACAGCTACATGGAGATGACCGCGGAGGGTATGCAGATGGTGGGACCCGTTGCAAATCCGCAATACGTCGGCGGAGCGCTGCGGGTGGTGTATGAGTGCATAGCCAACACGCTCCCCGCTGGGCAGGCTATAATGCTGTCCAATATGGAGCTGGAGCACCCTGTTTTTGATATCGTGATATCGGCGTTTCTGTCGCTCTTTGTGAGCGCGGTCGGGTTGATGATATTCAACAAAAAGGATATTAAATAGCATAAATAACGGGCGGTTTTCACAACCGCCCGTTACCATATCTTTCATCTTCGTTACAGCTTTATGTCCAGCTTTATCTCCACAAAGGACTTTATGCACTCCGCGCATTTGTCGAAGCCCAGCAGGGCGCTGTTTAGGCACAGCTCGTAGTTGGTGTAGTCGTCCCACTCCTTGCCGGTGTAGTAGCGGTAATATTCGCGCCTGTAACGGTCGATCTTCCTGATCTCCCGCTCCGCTTCCTTTTCATTCAGCGGCTCGAGCGCCATAACATTCTTTATGCAGCTCTCCATGGGAGCCCATACGAACACCCGCGCCGTGTCCGTCCTGTCCTTTAACACATAGTCCGCGCAGCGCCCAACGATAATGCAGGACTCCTTTTCCGCAAGCTCCTTTATTATCTTCGCCTGATAGTTGAACAGGTTCTCGTCCGAAACGAAATCGCTGCTTTCGGGGGGAATGAGCTTTCCCGTGTACTTTCTGGTGGGAGGATCGAATATCCCCTTGTGCACCTTTTCGTCCAGCTTGCCGAAAAGCTCGAGATTTATCCCGCTGTCCTCCGACGCCATATAGATTATCTCCCTGTCGTAAAAGGGAATGCCCAGATTTTGGGACAACAGCTTTCCGATAGTCCTGCCGCCGCTGCCGTAGCCGCGGGCAATGGTTATTACATACTTTTCGCTCATAATAATTACCCCCTTGACGGTTACTCTCCCAGATACGCTTTTCTTACGGATTCATCATTTATAAGGTCGGAAGCCTTGCCCGACAGCTTGATATTTCCCGTTTCGAGAACGTAGGCTCTGTCCGCAATGGAGAGCGCCTTTTTCGCGTTCTGCTCTACCAGCAGTACGGTCGTGCCGCTCTCGCTGATAACTCTTATAATATCAAATATCTCCGATACAAGCAGCGGCGAAAGTCCCATTGACGGCTCGTCCATGAGGATTATGCGCGGCTTGCTCATCAGCGCTCTGCCCATGGCAAGCATCTGCTGCTCGCCGCCCGACAGCGTGCCCGCTATCTGGTTCTTGCGCTCCTCCAGTCTGGGGAAGCGCTCATACACCATTTTCAGCGACTCGGCTATCTCAGCCTTGTCCTTGCGGGTGTACGCGCCCAGCTTGAGGTTCTCCAGCACGCTGAGGTTCTGGAAAACGCGCCGCCCCTCGGGAACGTGCGCCATTCCCATGCCTACTATTTTGTGGGGGGGAGTTTTCAGCAGATCCTTCCCCTCAAACATTATCGAGCCGCTTTTCGCGGGGATAAGTCCGGTTATGGTGTGCAGAATGGTGGTCTTGCCCGCGCCATTCGCGCCTATCAGAGCTATTACCTCTCCCTGATTTACCTCAAAGGATATGCCCTTTATAGCCGCGATAACGCCGTAATATACTTCAAGATTATTGATTTCAAGCATTGCCATGATACTTCCCCCCTATTCGCCCAGATATGCCGTTACGACCTCGGGGTTGCTGAGAACCTCGGAGGTATTTCCCTGCGCCAGCACCTTGCCGAAGTTCAGGACTGTGAGCTGCTCGCATATTCCCGAAACAAGCCGCATATCGTGCTCTATCAGCAGGATCGTTACGGAAAATTCCTCGCGGATAAACCGGATAGTTTCCATCAGCTCCGCGGTCTCGTTGGGGTTCATTCCCGCCGCCGGCTCGTCGAGCAGCAGCAGCTTGGGGTCGGTCGCGAGCGCGCGGGCTATCTCCAGCTTGCGTTGCTTGCCGTAGGGCAGGTTAGATGCGAGGAAGTCCGCCTCATTCTGAAGATCGAATACCTTTAAAAGCGACATCGCCTTTTCGTCCATCTGCTTTTCCTTTTTGAAATAGGAGGGCAGGCGGAATATTCCCTCAAAGGTGCTGTATGTGATGATATTGTGCAGCCCCACCTTGACGTTATCCAGCACCGACATCTGCGAGAACAGGCGGATATTCTGGAACGTTCTGGCGATACCGGCTTTGTTGATATCTATCTGGCTTTTGCCGACGATACTGTGACCGTCCAGCATAATATTGCCGAAGGTGGGCTTGTAAACTCCCGTGAGCATATTGAACACGGTGGTCTTGCCCGCTCCGTTAGGGCCTATCAGACCGTAGAGCTGCCCCTGCTCGATCTTGAGGTCGAGACCGTCCACGGCGCGAAGTCCGCCGAACTGAATACCGAGATTTATTGTTTCCAGCAGTGCCATCAGGACTTCGCTCCTTTCATAGCCTCGCGGCGGTTTTGTATAAATCTTGTGATGGATATTTTTTCCTTGAACAGGTTGAATTTCTCGTTGTTGTTGATTATCATCAGCGCTATCAGCACCACCGCGTAGATCAGCATACGGTAGTCTCTCAGCTCGCGCAGCATTTCGGGCAGCGCGTAGAGGATGACCGCCGCGATGATCGAGCCGCGCGTGCTTCCGATACCGCCGAGAACGACGTAGACAAGCACCAGTATAGAGGTGTTGTAGCCGAAAATAGAGGTGTTGAGGGAGGATATGTTGTGGGAATACAGCACTCCCGCAATTCCCGCGAAAAACGCGGAGATCATGAACACTATCAGCTTGTAGCGGGTAACGCTTATTCCTACGGTCTCCGCGGCAATGCGGTTGTCGCGTATGGATTTTACGGCGCGTCCCGTGCGGGAATTGATAAGGTTGAGCGAAACGAAAACCGTTATCAGCAGCAGTATAAAGCCGACCGTGAAGTTGGAATCGTTGGGAGTGCCCGTAATTCCCAGCGCGCCCTTTACTATAACGGTGCCGTCCTCCGCCAGGTTAAGGTCGGAGGCGCTTTTGATGGAAACATGCAGTCCGCTGCCGTCGATCCCCACATAAAGCAGATTGACGATATTCTTTATTATTTCGCCGAAAGCAAGCGTTACTATCGCCAGATAGTCTCCTCGCAGACGGAGGACCGGTATGCCTATCAGAAATCCGAAAATCCCCGCCGTAATTCCGCCCAGAACCAGGGAAATAACGAAGCGCAGCCAATCCAGCGGGATATTGTCCTTTAGCAGAACCGAGAAAAACGCTCCCACATACGCGCCGATACACATAAAGCCGGCGTGTCCGAGCGACAGATCGCCCAGAATACCTACGACCAGATTCAGCGATACCGCCATGATGGAATAATAGCAAATCGGAACCAGCATACTCTTGAACTGATACATTTTGTCGTTTGTCGCGCAGATGATCGAAACGACTATAAACGCGGCGATAAGCATTCCGTAGGTGATGAGATTGCTTTTTGTGGCAGCCTTGAGCTGCCTTTTTTCTTTTTGCATTTCCTATCACCTCACACTTTCTCGTTTATCTTCTTGCCGAGCAGACCCGTCGGCTTGAACAGCAGGATTATTATCAGCACTCCGAAAACTATCGCGTCGGAGAACTGGGTGGAGATATAGCCCTTGCTGAGATTCTCGATGACTCCCAACAGAATACCGCCTATCATCGCCCCGGGAATAGAGCCTATGCCGCCGAAAACCGCCGCGGTGAACGCCTTGATACCGGGCATTGCTCCCGTGGTAGGAGAAAGCGCGGGGTAGGAGGAGCACAGCAGCGCTCCCGCGACCGCCGCCAGCGCCGAGCCGATAAGGAACGTCAGCGAAATGGTGGAATTTACGTTTATTCCCATAAGCTGCGCCGCGCCCTTGTCCTCCGACACCGCAAGCATGGCGCGCCCGGGTTTGGTCTTGTTGATAAACAGGTTGAGCGCTATCATTATAATGACCGAAACTACGATCGTCGCGATGGTCTCGCCCTGAATATGAAGCTGGTTGTCAAACAGGTCAAGCGCGGGGATATTTACCACCGAGGTAAAGCTCTTTGTGTCAGATTTGAATATCAGCAGTGCCGCGTTCTGAAGCAGATAGCTCACGCCTATCGCCGTGATCAGTACCGCCAGCGAGGACGCCTTGCGAAGCGGCTTGTACGCCACCTTTTCTATGACCACGCCCAGCACTGCGCAGAGCACTATCGACCCTAATACGCCGACCAAAGGAGGGAGTCCCCATGTAATGCAAATGGTGTAGATAGCGTAGGCGCCCACCATAATAACATCGCCGTGGGCAAAATTCAGCATTTTGGCGATGCCGTAGACCATGGTATATCCGAGCGCTATCAAGGCATAAATACTGCCCAGACTTATGCCCGAAACCAGATAACTCAAAAAACTCATGTTACTTCCTCCCGTACTTTTTGCCGGATAGTCCAAATATGCCGTATAGAAATCTCTATACGGCATACCTAACTATCGCGAAAAACTTTTACATTGCCTTATAGCTTCCGTCGGTGATAACTACCGCCTTAGGAGCCTTGGAAGGCTCGCCGTCG
>CAZKJC010000146.1:0-7140 GCA_964552995.1 uncultured Ruminococcus sp. | reverse complement strand
GCAGCGTAAAGCCCACGCAGGAAATTTTCCGCGAGAGCCTAAGTGCGCAATACGGAGCGAAGCGGAGTGTTGCGTACTTGGGCGGGTCGCGGAAAATTTCTTTGAAATCATTCGCGGAAAATTTCAAATTTAAATCAGGAGGATCTATGCAGGTACCTAAGAGGATAGCGTCAAGTCTTATCAATGCGCTCAAGGGCGGAGTCGTGCCCAGAGTGGGGCTTGGATATATCGCGGTGGGTCGGACCGCGGAAATAAACGCGCTGCTGCACGATGTGGATATCGCGCAGGACGGCGGAGCGTTCTTCAGGTTTATTGTGGGAAGATTCGGCAGCGGCAAGAGCTTCCTGCTCCAGACCCTCCGCCAGCACGTTATGGACAGGGGCTTCGCGGCTGCCGACGCCGATCTCTCACCCGAGCGCCGGCTTATGGGAACAAAGGGTCAGGGGCTCGCGACCTATCGGGAGCTTATGCGTAATTTATCGGTAAAGGCAAAGCCCGACGGCGGCGCGCTGCCGCTTATTATGGAGAAGTGGATAAACGGCGTTATGACGGAGCTTATAGAGGAGGGGACTTCCCCCGATAACCCCTTTTTCGACGCGGGCGTGGAAAAGAAGATATACACGAAGATATGCGGGCTGGAGGATATGGTCCACGGCTTTGATTTCGCCGCGGTCATAAACGCCTATTACAGAGCCTTCCGCGACGGGAACGAGGAGAAAATGGGCTGCGTTGTCCGCTGGCTGCGCGGGGAATATTCCACAAAAACCGAAGCCAAGCAGGCGCTGGGCGTGAACGTTATAGTGTCGGACGACAACTGGTATGATTACATCAAGCTGCTGACCGCGTTTCTGGTGAGCGCGGGGTACAAGGGGCTGGTGATAATGGTTGACGAGCTGGTAAATATTATGAAGATACCCCACTCCGTCACGCGGCAGTATAATTATGAGAAGATACTTATGATGTACAACGACGTTATGCAGGGCAAGGCTTCGCACCTGGGAATAATCATGGGGGGAACTCCGCAGTGCGTGGAGGATACCCGCCGCGGTATTTTCAGCTATGAGGCGCTGCGCAGCAGACTGGAGCGCGGGCGCTTCGCGACGGACGAGACGCATGATATGTTAGCGCCGATAATACGGCTCCAGCCGCTGTCCTACGAGGAGCTGACGGTGCTGACCGAAAAGCTGACCGAGATACACGCGGGACTGTATGACTACGAGCCGAAGATCACTCTTGAGGACAGGATATTTTTTGTCAAGGCGGAGTTTGAGCGCGTCGGAGCTCAGACCAACATCACGCCGCGCGAGATGATAAGGGATTATATCGAGCTGCTTAATATCGCGGTGCAGAATCCCGAAAAGACGATAGCGCAGCTTATGGGAGAGGATTTTCAGTTCGCCGAGGGAGAAAACCCCGACAAGGCGGACGGGTTTGAGGATTTTGAGCTGTAACGTCTTTCGGGTGGCAGATCATCCCGCCGACAGCCGTCAATAAAAAATCTCCGGCGTTGCGCGCGGCATTGGCTGCGTCGTACCGCCGCAGGATATAATTTACAGGAAAGGAGTTGATATCATGCCGCATGGAGGACCACACGGAGGACCGCGCGGAGGATTCAACGGCGGACATCGCGGAGGACCGCACGGACATCGTCCACCACCTCCGCCGCCGCCAAGATTCGGACATCGTCCGCCGCCCCCTCGTCCGCCTCACAGGCACGCAGGCTGTATGACGCTGACAGTAGCGGTTGTCGGGATCGCTGCGGCGGTTGCCGCAGCACTTTGCAGCTGACAGCGTGTTAATGCGCACCTTTGACAGAAGCTGTACAGGGGTGCGCATTTAGCCGGAGTGGAAAACGGCATACAATGACCGGGACGGTATAAAAAATTGTCACACAATGCTGCGGCGGCGGGTTCTCAAAAACAGACGCAGTTTTCCGCGCTTAAAATAATCGCCTTATAGCATACCGAAAGGATATTTTATGGAAATAAAAGAGTTTTTCAAGGAGAACAAAGCCGCGCAGGCTCACTGGATAGAGGAGATACAAAAAGGCGACTGGAGAGCGGCGGAATATCTCGCGGAGCTGCTGACAAAAGGGAGCTTTAAGGATACCTTTGGCGAGGGGGAGCTGTATATGCTTACCGACGGCGACAGGCTGGCGGCGTTCGTATCTCTCGCGGAGCGCGACTGTTTAAAAAACGAGAGCCGCTCCCCATGGGCGGGATTTGTATACACCTTTCCGGAGCACCGAGGACGCCGCTGTTCGGAGCTGCTAATAAATAAGTGCGCCGAAGCCGCCGCGCTAAAGGGCTATGATACTTTGTATATATGCACCGACCATGTGGGGCTTTATGAAAAATACGGCTTTACCTTTCTTGAAAATGGCGTTGATTGGTGGGGCGGCGAGCAAAGAATACTGCGGAAACGGATATGAAACGGTTACAGGCTCTTAGGAGGGATCACGGTGAGCGGAAACAATATCTTCTATCGGCTCGCGCCGTTTATTCAGGATTATATTTACAGGAATAAGTGGGAGGAGCTGCGCGGTATCCAGGTCGCGGCGGCGGAGGTGATTTTTGACACGGATCATAATCTGCTGCTGTCCTCGGGAACTGCCAGCGGAAAGACGGAAGCGGCGTTCCTGCCCGTGCTGACACAGCTCTGGGAGAATCCCTCGGCAAGCGTGGGGATACTGTATCTCTCGCCGCTCAAGGCGCTGATAAACGACCAGTTCATACGGCTTGAGGAGCTTCTCGAGGAGTGTGACATTCCCGTTACAAAGTGGCACGGCGACGCTTCGCAGTCAGCCAAAAAGCGGCTTGTGAAATCCCCGCGCGGCGTTATGCAGACTACCCCCGAAAGCCTGGAATCCCTTATGATACGCAACAGCAGCAGCGCCTATCGTCTGTTCTCCGACCTGCGGTACGTCATTATCGACGAGGTGCATTATTTTATGGACAACGACCGCGGATTACAGCTTCTGTCGCTGCTGGAACGGCTTTCAAGGCTCATCGGGTTTCAGCCGAGGAGAATAGGTTTGTCCGCTACCCTGGGGGACTGCACCAACGCGGAAAAGTGGCTCAATATGGGAACGCAGCGGCAGTGCGTTACACCTAAGGTCGAGGAAAAGGGACGGCTGCTGCGGCTCTCGGTGAGATTCTTTCCGATAAAGCAGAAGATACCCAACAGCGACAGCCGCGTGCTGCTGCAAAACTACTACAACTACCTTTATGAGAGCACCCGCGGAAAGCGCTGCATTCTGTTCTCCAACAGCAAGGGCGAGGTGGAGGAGAATATCGCGCACCTTAAACAGCTTTCCGAAAAGGCTCACGGGAACGACTGCTACCTTGTCCATCACGCCAACGTTTCCCCCGCTTTGAGGGAATTCGCGGAGCAGCGTATGAAATCCGGCGAGCTGCCGGTCTGCACGGGAGCTACGGTAACGCTGGAGCTGGGGATAGACCTCGGTCATCTCGAAAGGATCGTGCAGACGGGCTGCCCGCTTACGGTGTCAGGGCTTGTCCAGCGGCTGGGAAGAACCGGCAGGCGCGGCGGCGCGGCGGAAATGCGCTTCGCGTTCCGATGGGATATGAGCCTTCCCCCGAACGTGTTCTACAAGGAAATAAACTGGGATCTCGTGATGTGTACCGCCATGATACTGCTCTACACGCGGGAGCGCTGGATAGAGCCGATGTATCTGCCCAAGCTGCCGTACAGCCTGCTTTATCACCAGACCATGTCCATAATGGCGGCAAGCGGCGCGGTGCAGCCGCGGGAGCTCGCGCGGCAGGTGCTGACGCTGGGAGTTTTCGGGAATATCTCCAAGGAGGACTACCTGCTGCTTCTGCGGCATTTGCTGGAAAACGGTCACCTGGAGCGTGACGAGGACGGAGCGCTCCTTATCGGCGAAAAGGGAGAAGCGACGGTCAACAACTACGAGTTCCTGGCGGTGTTCACCGTTCCGCAGGAGTATTCCGTGCGGTGCGGCGCGGAGGAGATCGGCACGGTACAGACCCCGTTCCCGCCCCGCGCTCAGTTTGCTCTGGCGGGGCAGGCATGGGAGGTCACGGAGCTTGACAAGGCGGAGCGGCGGATATATGTCAAGCACATCAACGGTATTTCCGCCAATTCCTGGGAGGACACGGGAAACGAGTACGTTCACACCAAGGTAATGAAAAAAATGCTTGAGGTGCTGCAAAGCGACGAGCAGTACGGCTTTCTCGACGAGGCTGCGCGGGCGCGGCTCAACGATATACGCGTGATGTGCCGCAGCGCGGCGGGAGGATCGGTAAGCTATCGGCACGCCGAGCCCGAGAGCGCACCGATGATCGCCGCGAATCTGCCAGCGGAGCAGCGCGGCGAGCGGATAATCCTACCGCTGACCGAGACTACCTATGCGGTCTTCCCATTTCTTGGCACAAGGGGCAGCATGGCGCTGATGTACGCGCTAAGGCAGAGGGGGTTCAAAGCCGAGATATGGCTCTCCCGCTATATCCCCGTGTGTATCGAGGTGGCTACAGATATGGGCATAGAGGAGCTTAGAGCGGCTCTGGACGACATAAAGCTGAACGGCGCGGATAAATACGGCTTCTCGATTCCCGACAATTGCGAGATATGCGGCAAATACAACGACTATATCCCGCGGGAGCTGCTGAAAAAGCAGTATATCGAGGATCATCTTGATACGGAGGATATGAAAAACTGCGAATAATGGGGTAAATGTCACAAATAAAGCCGCTTCGGTTTTGCAAAATATCCAAAAAACAAAAAAATTTCACAAAATTTTTGTAAACCCCTTTATTTATCTTCTGAAATATGTTATAATAAATTAAATATTATAAGTTAAGGTGGGTCAGTGGTAATATGGCATTCTGTGATTTAAAACCCGTGCGTGTTTACGACGACAGCGCGGGAGTTACATATTACATCGGCGACGTGTTCGCGGTGTACGCTTTCGGCGCGGAGCGTCCCGTCGTTTACAGCTGGGACATGATAGAATCTGTTTCGGTCACGAGAAAGGAATTTACCTTTAAAACCGACAAAAGAAAGTATTCCTTTGACAAAAAACACCTGAAGGAAGAGGATTACTTCCGCGCTGTCGCTATTATCGAGCGCGAATGGAAAAGCTATGAGTTCGCCTATGAGCATGAAAAAAGAATGTTCCCTCTTAAATCCACATATGTGGACGTTATTCCGGGAAAGGACGCTTATCTCGGCTCGGGACAGGTCGACGAGGGCGATTGCATAGCTGCCTTTGTTATGATGATGAATCTGCGTCTTGTAAAGGTTCTTTGGCTGGTGGCGATACTGATAATGCTGGTGACCTTCGGCGCGCTTCATTTCTTTATCGGAATAACACGCGACAACCTGCTGTACTTCATACCGATCTCCATAGCAAGCGGCGGTATAGTTTCGTTGGTGGTGTATCTTATCTGCCATGCTGTCGCGAGGGGAAAGTACCGCTCCATAGCGGACGTTGACCCCGCCTCGGAAGCGCAGATATCCTTTGTGGTATGCAAATTCGGCTTCGCTGCCTGCGAGAGCTGCATCTACGACGGTCACGACCTTATCCCCTGGAATATGGTGGATTATTTCGTGGAAACGGATAAAATGTTTATTTTTTATAAAGACAACGCGGCGTACACCTATATCCCGAAAAAAGCCTTCGACAAAAAATACCTTGGCGGAATATCGGATATAATAGCGATAATGCTGGAGCAGAAGTAAGGGGGAACGGCAGTGAGTGTTGAGATAAAATGCGATAATATAAGCGTCGGCGGAAGCAACGTGCTGCTTGTTTCCGTAAGGGGCGGCGAGTCCGGTATCGGCTTGTGCTCCGCGGGAATGAACCCCTCCGCGGGGGACGTTTCTACGGTGAACAAATTTTTCTACGTGGGCTCCGACCCTGTTGTAAATGTGAACTGCCCCAACCTTGGCAGCAAGGTATCGGATAAGATGATATCCCTTTCGTCGGGATTTCAGGGCATTTACCACGAATTTTCCGACGCTTTCACCGCCGATCTGAACAAGCTGAACCGCGGAGAATCGCTGACAAGCGGTTTGAAAGAAATTTTTTCGCTGCTTACCGATGGCGTTTACACCGTGTACACCTCGGAATACTACCCCACCGACGGAAACGGTATCTTTTTCTGGGGCGCGTACAATATAACCCACGAGGTTCGCGGCACGGCGGAATACAGCACCGCCATAGGCGACAGACCATACCGTCCGTGTTTTCTTATCCCATCGCAGCCTATGGACGCCTATGCGTCGAAAATAAAGCAGACCACAGACGAAGCGGTAAAATCCCGCCGTATTCAAGGCATAGCCTACCATCTTTCCGGATTTCATTCCGTCCTTTTAAAGGGACATCACGGCGCGGTATCCTGCGCGGAAAACGGTATTCCGTTCAAGTGCGCGGTCATTGAGAGAGTAAGTCAGCCGTACACTGACCCCTATACGGCGCCCGTTAAAAAGTCTGCTCCTCCACCACCGCCCGCGGAGGAAGCTCCTGCCGAGGGTGAGCAGGCTCCGGCACCCGCGCCCGCTCCCGCTCCGATACCTGCTCCCGTAGTTGAGGAGCACGAGGGTATCTCGGGATTCAGAAGCGCTTCGGTCAAAATCCCGCTTGAGGCATTCCCAAAGGACGTGCTGCGGCTCATTCTGGAGACCCGACCCGACGTAAAACCGCCCCACTTCAAGTCTATGCTCAATAAGACCAAGGCGGTGCGCAGGAGGGCTGTCAGCAACAATATAATCCCGCGCGAGGTTCTGGACAAATGCGAGCTTATGCCCGACAGCGAGATGGTGGAGAGCGCTTTCGCGATAGACGATATCACCGACGCGCAGCTCAACGCGCTTCTGGCGGGCGATACGGAGCTTAACGGCAGAATAATCATTTCGCCGAATTTCTATTCCAGCATAGTGACCGCCTGCAACTTCCTGCAATTCAAGGACGAGCCCCGATTTATCAGCTTCTCCATCTCGATACTTGAGAATCCCGACCTCAACGCTACCCACGAGTATACAGCCAGGCGCCTGGCAAGGCTTGTCGCTAACGACAAGGCTTATCGCTTCTTCAAGGACGTGCTTGCAAGCGGGGACGTGAAATACGAGAAGTGTGTGTCGGTTGCCGACAGATAT
>CAZKJC010000145.1:0-7148 GCA_964552995.1 uncultured Ruminococcus sp. | reverse complement strand
TCCACGAATCCAACGTCGGGCGCATTATGATAGGGAATTACGCGTTTCTGCCCTGTACTCCCGCGGGCTGTATGGAGCTTATACACAGCACGGGGGTAGAGGTAAGCGGCAAGGAGTGCGTGGTCATCGGGCGCAGCAATATAGTGGGCAAGCCTATGGCAATGCTTCTGCTGCACGAAAACGGCACGGTCACGGTCTGCCACAGCAAAACGAATGATCTCGCGGAGGTATGCCGCCGTGCCGATATACTTATCGCGGCGGTAGGGCGCGCGAACTTCGTGACCGCCGATATGGTAAAAGAGGGCGCGGTAGTCATCGACGTGGGAATAAACCGCCTTGAAAACGGAAAGCTCTGCGGCGACGTGAAATTCGACGAGGTGAGCGAAAAGGCGGGGTACATAACTCCCGTCCCGGGCGGGGTGGGTCCCATGACTATCGCCATGCTGATGAAAAACACGGTCATGGCTAAAAGGATACAGACCAAATGAACAAAAACAGAAAAGCATTTTTAAGGAATGCCCTGATACTTACGGCGGCGCTTGCGGTGGTCATATTTTTTATGGAGGAGTGGGGCGCGGCGCAGATACTTATCGTCGCGCTGGTGGCGATACTCGCGGCGGGTCAGTGGCTGCTTTTCGCGCTGCTGGATACAAATAAAAAGAAATAGAAGCAGGAATAGAACCGGAGCGGTTCTATCCTGCTTCATGCCAATACATTATGCCTGCTTATTATAGACCAAAGCTTACGGACAGCGCGTTGTTGACCTGGGACATAGCGTCGTTGTCCAGCTCTCCCATACGCTCCTTCAAGCGCCTTTTGTCCAATGTACGAACCTGCTCCAGCAATACCACCGAGTCCTTTGCCAGACCGCAGGAGGAGGCGTTTAAGGAGATATGTGTCGGCAGCCTTGATTTCTCCTTCTGGCTCGTTATCGCAGCGGCTATCACCGTGGGGCTGTGCTTGTTGCCGACATCGTTCTGCACAATGAGCACGGGGCGGACGCCGCCCTGCTCGGAGCCGACCACGGGACTTAAGTCCGCATAGTAGATCTCTCCTCGTTTCACTAACATTTTTACACCATTCCTTTCTATATCCTTGATATCCTAATAATGCCGCTTCGGCTTGTCAAAAATAGTATTGCCACACAAAAAGTGCTTATTCAGAAGCGGCGGAATAAAATTGCGAGGTCGATTTTTTCGGGACAGGCGGCAAGGCGTTGCCGTCCCGCTATATTTTATTCCGCGGCGAGTATTGTTGTGCGGAGAAAGGAGCTTCACAATGCAGATGAGCTGGGACAGGCTGCTTTGCAGCAAACGCAGCAGAGAATTTGTGAGCAGCAACGCGGAGGACGTCCGCACGGAGTTCCGCAAGGACTATCACCGTATCATAGGCAGCCCGAGCTTTCGCAGGCTTCAGGACAAAACGCAGGTCTACCCGCTGAACAGAGGGGATTTTGTCCGCACGCGGCTCACGCATTCACTGGAGGTAAGCTCGTTCGCGGGGTCGCTGGGGGACACGGTGTTCCGCAGGCTGATAAGGGAGAACGTCCCTGGAGTAGACCATACGGTCCGCGAGAGCTGCTGCGATATACTGGAGTGCGCGGGGCTGGTGCATGATATAGGAAATCCGCCGTTCGGGCATTTCGGGGAGTTTACCATAAGGCAGTGGTTCAAGGAGAATTTCCCCAAGCTGTATTTTAAGGGGCAGCCCGTCACGGAGCTGCTCACGGAGCAGATGATGGGGGATTTCCTCAATCTGGAGGGCAACGCGCAGGCGCTTAGGGTGCTGACAAAGCTGCACGTCCTTATTGACTTAGGCAACGGAATGAATCTTACCTACGCTTTGCTGAATACTATAATAAAATATCCCGTGTCCTCGCTCGGTATAGACAAGAAAAGCGGCAATATCAAGGACAAGAAGATGGGATATTTCACCGCGGAGCAGCCCATATTCGAGGACATCACAAGCAGTACGGGCGCTGTCGGCTGCCGCTACCCGCTGACGTTTTTACTGGAGAGCGCGGACGATATCGCCTATAAGACCGCGGATATAGAGGACGCGGCTATCAAGAAGCTCATCGGCTTCGGGGAGCTGCTGGACGAGATAGAGAGCACCCGCTACCGCGAAAAGTGCGAAAGCGAGGAGGAGCAAAAGGCGCTTGAAAAGGCGGCTGTCGATCTGCGGCACTGTCTGGATTCGGCGCGAAAGCGCGAGCTGCCGCTGGCGGAAAAGAAAGCTATACAGCGCTGGACTGTGAATATGCAGAGCAGCCTTATTTACGCGGCCTCCGACGCTTTTGTGGACAACTATGAAGCGATCATGGCGGGGGAGTTTGAAAAGGAGCTGCTGGCGGCTTCGCCTATGCGGGTGGTGGCTCATGCGCTGAGCGATATCGCGTACAGATACGCGTTTCAGTCCGCGGGGCTGCTGAAGATCGAGCTTTCGGCGGACACTATGATGGATATGCTGCTGGAAAAGATCACGGGAACGGCGCTGCGCTTCGGCACGGAGCAGCAGCGCATGACCGACGCTAATCTGATGTCGCTGCTCTCGGAGAATTTCCGCGGGATATGCAGGAAGAACTCGGAGGGAAAAAGCGACGCGGAACAGGCATACAATCGCCTTTTGCTTGTAACGGACTGCATTTGCAGCATGACGGACGGCTACGCGCGGGAGCTGTTCGGGATATTAAGCGGTATCGACAGCTAAAACACACGAGAGGGGAGCAGCAGAATGAGCACTATAAGAACCGGAAATTCCTATGAGGAGCGCTTTGGGTTCAGCGCAAAGGGCAGCTTCAACTGCCGAAATAAAAAAGAACCGATACTTATTGCGGTGGTAGTGGCTGCTACCTTGGCGCTGTGGTTCGTTGCATATCTTAATATAGTAGCTCCGCAGTTCGTTCCGCTGCTGCGTCTTCTGGCGTTTGTTCTGGTGACAGCCGTGTGCTTCTGCATAGGCGGCGGCGCGGTGAGGGTCGTTATGGCGGGTAACAGATTTTTCTATGAGGCGGACGAAAAGGAGTTCCGCATTTATAGAGAAAGAGGAGGAAACAAAATCCTCATCGAAACGTTTTACTATGTTGATGTGGTGGGAGTAGAATATCGGAAAATGGTGCCGTTCAGGGGATATCTGGTGATCGTATCCACGAAGTACCGCCAATATAAATATCAGTACCTTTTCAGAGGGGTAAAGAGCACCCGCGACGAGGAGCACTGCCCGTTCAGCATACTGGAGCAGCGCAGACCCGCGGATACGGCGGAGTAACGGAAAGGGGGCGGTATCATGGACGGGAAATTCCCGCAGGAAATATATCCGCAGAGAGTTCCTGGGAAAAAGGTGTCGCTCGCAAAGCCGCCGCTGGAGCGCTCGCGGCTCGTTTCAAGCTCCTTTCGCAATGCCGAGGGCAGGAAAAAGGTCTCGCTGGAGAAAAGACCCGAGGACGGTATCTATATCAATCCGAATCCCGTGCGGGAAATACATTTTCCCGCTTCGCCAATGCCCGCGATAAGCGCGGCTTCCGCGCCGCCGCTCGCGCCCTATGCACCGCCGCCCGTTACGGCGGCGACGCAGATGCCCTCTATTGCCGTCGTTCCCGCGAATAACAATATCGCGACCGCGGTAGGCGCGACCGTATACGACCCGAATCTCACCGCCGCGCGCGAGGGGCGGGGTCTGATAATACGACAGGGTAATTTCCGCTGCGCCTATAACGCGGAGCTTGTATGGCTGCTGGCTACCGCGATACCCGCGCTCACCCTTTTGGGTACGTTCGCGGTTTCGGTAAGCGACGATATCGTTAATCTTTTCGATAATATATACGCTGGAATATGCGCGGGCGGGATAGCGCTCAGCCTTATTTCCGGCACGGTGTTTTACGGGAAGAGCTATCATTTCAGCGCCGAGCGCGACGCCTTTGTGATAAGCCGCCGCAAGAAAAAGCGTTATTACTATTACGCGGATATCACAAATATAAAGTTCGAGGAATTTAAGCTGTTCGGAAAAAAGAGGGGATATGTGGTGACTATCGAAACAAGATATAACACCGACGTATACCGTTTTATCTTCGGGGATAACCGCATTTTTACGGACGCGACGAACACTCCCTTTTACTACCTTATGCGAAACGCGCAGCTCACCAACGCGCCCGAAAACAACACTCCCGACCCCGACAGATTTATGAAAAGGAGCTACGACCCCGATGAATATTGAGCATAAAATTCCCGACGAGGAAGAGATAATCCCCTGTACAAAAACCTATCGGGCAGCGTTTTTCCGCGATAACTTAGAGCTGATGATAACCCTCGCGCTTGTTGTGGTGACGTTTATTCTGGCCTCTGCAAGGATTTCGATGGGCTTTGGCGTAAAGTATATGGGATTCGCGGGCTTCCTCTCGCTTGCCGCGTTTGTGATATTTTTCAGAGGGAGAAAGCTCACCTTTCAGACGTCAAAGGACAGATTCACGGCGTTCCGCGGGAAAAGATCGGACAGCTTTTACTACTCCGAGATAATCTCGGTCAGCAGCACGGAGCGCAGCCTGTTCGGTATACGGCGCGGGTTTGACGTGACGGTCTCTTCAAGGATCAAGACCGTGACCTATCGTATTATCTGCCCGAAGTATATTACTTTTGAAAGCTCCGTTTTCGCGGAGATCGAGCAAAATATCGCGATAAATAAAAAGTTGGGCAAAAAGTAAAATGTTGTTGCAAAATATCTCAATATGAGGTATAATTTAAGTGAAGCTGTATAACTTTGTTTAAATAAAGCAACATATAGCCCACGCATTAAGGGACATACAAATGCGAGCCGCAAAGCGACCTCGCATCAGAATTTCAAAAAGTGCGCATTTGCCTTAACGGCAAATTCCGCACGGTTCCCGCAAGATACCGCAGGGAACGAGCGCAGCGAGTGACTGAGGATAGCTTGCGGGAATTTTGAAATTCCCATTTAAATCATTTGCTTCTTGTCAACAAAAAAAGAAAGGAAGATGTAAAAATGAACATTCTGGTTGTAGGCGGCGGCGGGCGCGAGCACGCGATAATCACCGCGCTTTCAAGATCGCCGAGAGTTGACAAAATTTATGCCGCGCCCGGGAACGGCGGCATTTCAAGGCTGGCGGAGTGCTTTCCCGTAAAGGCGACGGATATTGAGGGAATGGTGGAGCTCGCTAAAAAGCTCAAGCCCGATTATGTTTTTGTGGCTCCCGACGATCCGTTGGTGCTGGGTATGGTGGACAGGCTCAACGAGGAGGGCTTCAAAACATTCGGACCCAGGGCGAACGCGGCTATTCTTGAGGGAAGCAAGGTGTTCTCAAAGGCGCTGATGAAAAAGTACGGTATCCCTACGGCTGCCTATGAAACGTTTACCGACGCGGACAAGGCTATTGAATATATCGGGGCGCGGAACAGCTATCCCGCGGTCGTCAAGTGCGACGGGCTGGCGCTGGGCAAGGGAGTGATCATCGCAAAGGACTTCGCCGAGGCGGAAGCTGCGGTAAAGTCTATGCTGCTGGACGGAAAATTCGGAAAATCGGGCAGCGAGATAGTAGTTGAGGAATTTATGACAGGTCCCGAGGTCACGGTGCTCGCCTTTACGGACGGAAAAACCGTAAAGCCCATGATATCCTCTATGGATCACAAGCGCGCCTACGATAACGACGAGGGTCTTAACACGGGAGGAATGGGGACGGTTGCTCCCAACCCCAGATATACCGAGGAATTTAAGAAAGAGTGCGAGGAGAAGATATTCAAGCCCACTATCGCCGCAATGCAGGCGGAGGGCAGACCCTTCAAGGGCTGTCTGTACTTCGGGCTTATGCTGACTCCGAACGGGGCAAGGGTGATAGAGTACAACTGCCGCTTCGGCGACCCCGAGACGCAGGTAGTGCTGCCGCTGCTTGAGACCGATCTCTGCGATATTATGGACGCGATATGGGAGGAAAAGCTGGACGCTCTTGATATCAAATGGAGCGGCAAGTCCTGCGCCTGCGTAGTCATGGCGAGCGGCGGCTATCCCGAGAAATACGAGACCGGAAAGGCTATAAGCGGCTTGGACGAAAACGGACAGTCCGACAAGGCATATATCTATCACGCGGGAACAAAGCTCGAGGACGGGAAATTCCTTACCGCGGGCGGACGCGTTCTCGGCGTTACCGCAGTGGGGGACGATCTGCGCTCCGCGCTGGATAAGGCTTATTCGGCGGTCGATACGATCTCATTTGAGAAAGCTCATTATCGTAAGGATATCGGAAAGAGAGCGCTGGGAGAGTGAAGAAAAAATCCCCGCAAATACGACTTATCGGGCGGCTGAAAACGACCGCCCATAGTTGACTTTTACGGCACGTTATGATACAATGTTATTAAGAAAAAACGGAATCCGAAGCCGAGGGGAGAAATGATATGAAAATAATTATCACGATAATATCACTTCTTGCCGCCGCAATTCTCGCGTTCGCAATAGCCGTTCCGCTTATGAACGACAATATTGCCAAGAATACCGCGAAGGAGCTTGCGGAGATACCTCTGCCCGAAAACACGCGGTATATCGAAAGCGTGTCGCGTGCGGGGAAACTGGTCGGGAACGGCAACGGAATGCAGTTTTTCGGAGCTGTATTGATCGAGAGCGGGCTGTCCTTGGAGGAATTGGACGCGCATTATTCCGCATATACGGATAACAAGTGCGAGGTCAAAAAGCAGAACGGCAGCGATATCGAGGTCATTGAGCACGGAAGTCTTGCTTTTAAGTCCGACATCGGAGAGGATTCGTATATCGTGTATTTGTGGGGAAGCAGCAATAATGTTTTCAGTGACTGGGATTTAAGGGGACATTGACGGCAAAGCGTAACCCATGGAGGTATTAAGATGGAAATAAAAGAAATTATTGATAGAAATTTCAGAGGAAATATATGTATTGTTCAAAATAATAACGTTCTGTATGAAAGGACAAATGGATTTGCCGATTTACCAAATGAAATTCCAAACACGTTGGAAACTAAATATGCAAGCGCATCGGCAGGAAAAGTATTTGTCGCGGTAGGAATATTGCAGCTGATCGAACGGGGAAAAATAAAGCTTGATGATACATTGGGAACGCTTCTTGACATTGAACTGCATGATATTGATAAGGGCGTTACGGTAAATCAGCTTTTA
>CAZKJC010000144.1:6636-7196 GCA_964552995.1 uncultured Ruminococcus sp. | reverse complement strand
GTGTCAGCCCCAGTCCGAGCGCGTGAAAGCTCCGCTTTCGCACAACACAAGAACGAAGCTACTTAATAATTCTAACAAAATAAGCGTGCCAGCACAAATTATCATTTATATTAACGACAGCGCCTCAGCATTGATTGGGGCGCTGCTGTCCGTCAATAATATCCGCTATCTCGCCATACTCGGGGAATTCCCCTTTCAAGCGCGATCGGCAGCGGTCAAGAAAGTCTCGCCGAAGCTCGGGGTTATCCCGCATTGCCTGCTTTGCTCCCCAAAGATGTGTAAAGCCGCTTTGAGGAAAAAACAGATCGTCCTTGTTCAACAGAGTTTTTACGGGAGTTCCCGTGTACTCGGCGCACATCGCCGCCATGCGCTGCTCCGCGAACACCATATACCGCAGTACGTCCTCGGAATCCTCGGCGGATCTCATAAAGGCTATCGCCTGAGAGGTGTAAAACTCCTTGAAATCATTATCGGGAAGATACAAAAAGGCGGTGTTGAGCGGCAGGACGCTCTCATCAAAATCGGGGAGCGCGTGCCCCCGCGTTCGGAAAAATCCCGGC
>CAZKJC010000144.1:0-6626 GCA_964552995.1 uncultured Ruminococcus sp. | reverse complement strand
GGCGGCGGGTAGATATCGGGGGATAAGTCCTCGCGGTGAGCCGCGATGATCTCCCGCCCGAATTTCAGCGGCTTCCATACGATAAAATCCGTATCGATCATTACCACGGGAGCCTCCGCCTCCCGCAGCGCGAACAGCTTTCCGCCCGCCCAGAACATAACGGGATTTATCCCCTCCAGGTCGTCCGGAACACATACGCGAACCTCGTCCCAGAGTCTTTCAAGCCCCAGCGAGCGATAATATTCCCACCCTCTTTTATCAATATAAAGCGAGATTTTACCGTTATATCTGCGCCACGCCAGAGCGGACAACGCCATACAATACAGATCGAAGTCCTCCGTACAGAGCTGTTTCCCGCCCCTCGCGAAAAAGGGAGCAGTGGAAATTATATGGATAGCGTTCATACGATCCCCCCTTACCCGAATTTAAATAGCCGTGAAATAAATCACGGCAGTTCCGAAAATCTGCCGCGAAATCAAATATTGTGTATCCCATATCCGTAACGGTTTAAGGGACAATTTACAAGATTCATAAACATTATTCTGTCGTATTCGTCCATACAGTTCCACAGGCGGTTCGCCAAGGGCGCGCCGTCAAGCGGGAATCCCTTATATGAGCCGAAGCTGCCGAAACGATATGAGCCTAAGCGATAGCTCCCGAACGAGCCGCGTCCGAAAAGCCACTCCCATTCCCATTCATGAAAGCTCCCCAAACGGAACGAGCCGAGCCGATAGCTGCCGAATGAGGTTTGGCGGAAAAGCCATTCCCACTTCCACTCGTGAAAGCTGCCCAAACGAAATGAGCCGAGCCGATGGCTGCCGAGCAAGATTTGACGGAAAAGCCATTCCCATTCCCACTCATAAAAGCTCCCCGAGCGAAACGAGCCGAACCGGTAGCTGCCGAATGAACCTTGGCGGAAGAGCCATTCCCACTCCCATTCGTGAAAGCTACCCGAGCGAAACGAGCCGAGCCGGTAACTTCCGAATGAGCCTTGACGGAAAAGCCATTCCCACTCCCATTCGTGAAAACTCCCCAAGCGAAATGAGCCGAACCGATAGCTGCCGAACGAACCACGGTAACTGCCATAGGCTCCCGAAGAGGGAAAATTTCGCGGCATTTCCGCATCGGAAAGCTCGCCGCGCATTTCTATCATCGGAGCGCCGGAGCTGCCGCCGAAAATCTTCGCCAAAGCGTTGTTCAAGTCCTTGTCATCGCAGCTGAGTTGAGCCAACTCGTCCGCGTATGCTTCGCCGTTGTGCTCCCTGAGCCACTTTTCAAGACTTCCGCCAAGATAATAGCCTCTCAAAGCCGCGATATCGGGATATTCAGAGATCTCATCCGCCGAATAGACTCTATGCTTATTCAGCCATAATGCGCAATCCATCGCGTGCCTCCTCGGAAGTTTTTAGCAGCGGACCATGCCGATAGGTTATTCCCTGCCACGGGGTAACTTCTGTCGCGAGAGATCGGTCATATGTCTGCGACAGCGAAACAATCTGTCAAGCGTGTATAATTTTATTATAACATATTGTTTTCATTTTTTCAACAACTTTTACGCTTTTGCCGAAAAATTTTTTGTTAATTTTCATATTGCCCGAAATTGACATTCACTGAAATTTGCATAAAAAGTTATCGCAACACAATGTTGAGGCAGGAAATTTTCGCGTCGGGCGGGTCGAGGAAAATTTCAAATTTAAATAAATTTGCTTAGATCAACATTTGATATACAGACTGACTCGTTTGTGTGTTGACAAAATCATAGAATTGTATTATAATTGTGTGGTAAGGAGAGATGACAAGTGGTAAAATATTACATATTTGATATGGACGGGACCCTTTGCGACAGCATGACCTACTGGCGCAAGGAAGCCGAAAACGTATCCGATCCGCGGGACGCCGATCTGATGAGCGCCGCCTACGACCATATGCGGGAATACTATACCCACACCATAAAGCTTAAAGAGGGCGTTACGGAAGCGCTTAAGGCGGCACGCGCGCAGGGCATAAAATGCTGCATAGCCAGCGCCACCGCCCGAAATGTTTCCCAGCCGTTTCTGGAGCGTTCGGGACTGATGGAATATATGGAATTTTACGTTGACTGCTTCGAGGTAGGCGCGTTCAAGAACAAGCCCGATATATATCTGATAGCCGCCGAGCGCATGGGTGCGGACATCTCGGAATGCGCCGTGTTCGAGGACGCGGAATATTGCGCCAAAACTGCTCACGAAGCGGGCTTTTATGTTGTGGGAGTTTACGACGTGCAATCCGCGTCGGAGGGCGACTGCTCAAAATATTCCGATATGTATATAAAAAGCTTTACTGATTTCAAGGGTATCGGCAGCAGTTAAAGAGCCGCTCAGTCTGTAAAAAAGTATAGCAATATATAGTCCGAGCCGCGAATTTCAAAAAGTGCGCATTTGCCTAAACGGCAAATGCTGCACGGTTTCCACCGGACATGCGCGGCGCAGTTAGGGTTTTGCGCAAAAATCAAGTAATTGCTTATAGCATTTCGTAACATTTTGCGCAAAACTCCGCGAAGCTAAACGGAGCGGAGTATGACCGGCGGAAATTTTGAAATTCCCATTTAAATCAGCGAAAAAAATTTTAAAAAGCCCTTGACAAATCACCGGTAAAGTGATATAATTAGTAAGTCGCAGAGTTTTGGCTTTGCGCGTATGTATGGCGGTATAGCTCAGTTGGCTAGAGCACTTGGTTCATACCCAGGGTGTCGTTGGTTCAAATCCGACTGCCGCTACCATATGGCCCGTTGGTCAAGTGGTTAAGACACCACCCTTTCACGGTGGAATCGTGGGTTCAATTCCCGCACGGGTCACCAAACAGCTGACAAAATATATGTCACATATCTGCGCCAATAGCTCAGTTGGTTAGAGCAACCGGCTCATAACCGGTCGGTCCGGGGTTCGAGTCCCTGTTGGCGCACCAGCGGATCATTGCCGCAGTCGCTTCGGGAGAGGTTGCTTGAACCTTTCCCGATGATTTAAAAAATAAAATTTTATTCAGGGGTATAGTTCAGTTGGTAGAACGACGGTCTCCAAAACCGTATGTCGAGGGTTCAAGTCCTTCTGCCCCTGCCATGAAATCTCCCTCGGCGATGCCGAGGGAGATTTCGGTTTAACAAAAATCATAAGTCAAGGAGAAATACCAATGGAGGGGCATAGAATAATTCTGAATGATTTTCTCGATCTTATAAAAGGAGAGGATATTACAAGTATACTTGACGCGGGGAGTGGGAGGACAAGTCTGTCTGTAATTGCAAATTCATTTTCCGATACTCCCATTGACGCTGTTGTATATCCGGGTGATACAAGAAAAATAAACTCCATCAAAGAGATCACGGCTCACAACGAAGATATAAGTGTAATTGAAAAAGATATATGCGGTGATATTATTGCCAAGGCATATGATATAATTGTAGCACATTTACTCCTTGGCGAAGCCGCGAAGTTTGGCAATTCATTTGAAGATCTGCTTGAAAAGGTGATCACAATGAAATATAAGTATTTAATTATAATAGATTACCTTGAAGACCCCGCTGTAAACGAAAATGACATTGTGAAAATGTGTGAAAAATATGATCTGACTATTCTCTACAGATCATATTTTACTAATTCAGAACCGCAAGTTTGGGAAAATTTCACAGGATTACATAATTTTGGATATTTGATAAAACGATCATACATATGAATTCGAATCTCTCTTAGTGTATCTCTACGATTCTTTCCCTTATTCACAAAATCCTCTAAAAGCCGCTCTGCAAATCTTATAATTTAATCGAGGCAGAGCCAAAGCTCTGCCTCGATTCAGTCTGTATATAAATTGTTGATCTGGGCAAATTTAAATAAATTCTCTTAGGTCAACATGATGATAAACTGAAATCACCCGATGATACACAGCACAGAATATCGGGAAATATAAATCGTCTTGTGATAGAATATGGGTAGGCAAGGAGGGATCATATGGACTGGATCATTGGATTGCAAAAAGCTATCAACTATATCGAGGATAATCTGACAGAAACAATTGACTACGATACGGTTGCAGCACAAAGTTTTTCATCAAGCTATCATTTTCAGCGTGTATTTAGTATTCTTTGCGGCTTTACGGTTGGCGAATATATTCGGAATCGAAGACTGTCGCTTGCCGGCACGGAACTTGCCACAAGTGACGCAAAGGTAATTGATATGGCGCTGAAGTATGGCTATGAAAGTCCGGACAGCTTTGCAAAAGCTTTCCAGAAGTTCCACGGCATATTGCCGTCGCAGGCTAAAAACAACGGCAGTAACCTTAAGTCCTTCTCCCGTCTTGTACTAAAATTTTCTTTGGAAGGCGGTACAATTATGAATTACAGGATCGAAGAGAAAGATGAGATAATCTTGACAGGCTACAAGAGACATTTTGTCGGTGTTCCCGGGGAACGTGAAGATCAGGAAAAAGAAATGTATGTTACAACAAGACCGTGGCAATACATTTTGGGCGCTTTGGCGGGTGATATTGAAACCGAGTATAACATCGTTGCAAACATTGACGATACCGGATATGACTTTTATATCGCAAATCAGCTAACAGAATATTACAGAAACAACCTTAATAAAGAATGTATTCTAGGCGAAGAATTTGCGCGTTATTATGAAAATATTACAATTCCTAAATGCACTTATGCTGTATTTGAAACCGAGAGATGCTCGTATCCAACGCTTGTTTTTCTTGAATTGAGACGTAAAATTGCAAGTGAGTGGCTTCCTGCATCGGGATATCAGCTTGCTAACGCACCGGAACTTGTGGTAACACATTGGTTTAGAGGAGATAAGAGCGATCAACGTTACAGAGAACTTTGGATACCGATTGAAAAAGGATAACCGCTTATGGCGCCGGCGATTATGGGCGGCGTTTAAATCGGTAGCATAAGCCAAATAAAAATTTTCTGTACATATTGCTTTTTTCTCCGTTTTGTGGTATTATTATATACGATGGGATAAAAATCGGGCTTTGCGCCGCGGCGATATCCCAATATACCAACAGGACAGGAAGTATGAGATATGCCCAAAAAGACAGATATCAATAAGATAATGATCATAGGCTCGGGACCTATAATCATAGGACAGGCGTGCGAGTTTGACTATTCGGGAACTCAGGCGTGCAAGGCGCTGAAAAAGCTGGGTTATGAGATAGTTCTTGTAAACTCAAACCCCGCTACCATCATGACCGACCCCGACGTAGCGGACATAACCTATATCGAGCCGCTGAACGTTGCCCGGCTTACACAGATAATAGAAAAGGAGCGTCCCGACGCGCTGTTGCCCAACCTCGGCGGACAGAGCGGTCTGAATCTCTGCTCGGAGCTTTCCGAGGCGGGAGTTCTGGAAAAATACGGCGTTAAAGTAATAGGCGTCCAGGTGGACGCTATCGAGCGCGGCGAGGATCGCATTGAATTCAAGCATACCATGGAAAAGCTCGGCATAGAAATGCCCCGCAGCGAGGTAGCCTACTCGGTGGACGAGGCTCTTGCCATCGCCGATAAGCTGCATTACCCTGTCGTTCTCCGTCCCGCCTATACCATGGGCGGCGCGGGCGGCGGACTGGTCTACAACGTTGACGAGCTGAGGATCGTCTGCGCGAGAGGACTTCAGGCTTCGCTTGTCGGACAGGTCCTTGTCGAGGAATCTATCGCGGGCTGGGAGGAGCTTGAGCTTGAGGTAGTCCGCGACGCGGAAAATAATGTGATCACAGTCTGCTTTATCGAGAACATCGACCCGATCGGCGTTCACACCGGCGACAGCTTCTGCTCCGCGCCCATGCTCACCATCTCCGAGGACGTGCAGAAAAAGTTACAGGAATATTCTTACAGCATCGTAAAGGCTATCGAGGTGATCGGCGGCTGCAACTGCCAGTTCGCGCACGACCCCGTTTCGGGCAGGATAGTCGTTATAGAGATAAACCCGCGCACCTCGCGCTCCTCGGCGCTGGCTTCCAAGGCTACGGGATTCCCCATCGCGCTGGTTTCCGCAATGCTCGCCTGCGGGCTTACCCTTAAGGAGATACCCTGCGGAAAATACGGCACGCTGGACAAGTACGTTCCCGACGGCGATTATGTTGTCATCAAGTTCGCGCGCTGGGCGTTTGAGAAGTTCAAGGGCTCGTCGGACAAGCTGGGCACGCAGATGCGCGCCGTCGGCGAGGTAATGTCCATCGGCAAGACCTATAAAGAGGCGTTCCAGAAGGCTATACGCTCCCTTGAAACGGGGCGCTACGGCTTGGGCTACGCAAAGGATTTCCACGAGCTCAGCAAGGAGGAGCTGCTCTCAAAGCTCACATATCCCTCCTCCGAGCGGCAGTTTATCATTTATGAGGCTCTGCGCAAGGGCGCGACGACGGACGAGATATATAACCTGACTAAAATAAAGCACTGGTTCCTGGAGCAGATGCAGGAGCTTATCAAAGAGGAAGAGGCTCTCGCGGCGGCAAAGGGCGCCGTTCCCGCAAAGGACGTTCTGCGGCAGGCGAAGCGCGACGGATTCTCCGACCGCTACCTTTCAAAGCTGCTTGAAATTCCCGAGGAGCAGATCAGGGCAAAACGCGCCGAATACGGCATAAACGAGGCTTGGGAG
>CAZKJC010000143.1:503-7405 GCA_964552995.1 uncultured Ruminococcus sp. | reverse complement strand
ATAGAAAATCCCCTGGCATTTTCAGCAAAAATATGGTATAGTTTAAGTAACAGCAAAAGAAATAAGGCTGAATTAAATTTTCGGAGGAAAAAAGCTATGAGAATTTTGTATGCGGCAAGCGAGGCTCTCCCCTTTGCGGCAAGCGGCGGTCTTGCCGACGTTGCGGGCTCACTCCCCAAGGCACTGGTTCAGGCAGGTCATGAGGCTTGCGTGGTAATGCCCTACTATGTAAACACCATCAAGCCCGAGCAGCGCGAGCAAATGCATTTTATCACCAATTTCAACGTTCCCGTCGGCTGGAGAAGCCAGTATTGCGGTCTGTTCTCGCAGGTGGTTGACGGCGTTACTTATTTCTTCATAGACAATGAGTACTATTTTAAGCGCAACAGCGGGCTTTACGGCTACTATGACGACGCCGAGAGATACGTTTTCTTCAGCCGCGCCGTGCTTGAAATGCTCAAATACATCGAATTCAAGCCCCAGGTCATCAACTCCAACGACTGGCAGTGCGCGCTTATTCCCGTTTACTACAACCTTTTCTATAAGGATCAGTGGGGCTACGACGGGATCAAGAACGTGTTCACTATACATAATATCGGCTATCAGGGACAGTACGGTCTTGACCTGGTAAAGGATATCGTGGGTATTCCTCCGCAGAACGTGTCCATTCTCGAATATGACAGGGACATCAACTTTATGAAGGGCGCTATCGAGATGGCGGACAAGGTGACCACCGTATCTCCCACCTACGCCATGGAAATTCTCGACCCCTGGTTCAGCCACGGTCTGGACAGAATACTCCGCAACAAGCAGTATAAGACCTGCGGATTCCTTAACGGTATCGACGTTGATCTGTACAACCCCGAGACCGACAACACCATCGCTTCCAAGTTCAGCGCCAAGAACCGCAAGGGCAAGGCTGCCTGCAAGAGCGCTCTCTTTGAGGAATTCGGTATGCCCGAATACGATATCCCGCTGCTGGCTATGATCTCCCGCTTTGCCGATCACAAGGGCTTCGACCTGGTGAAATACGTATTTGACGAGATGGTCGGCGTAGATATCCAGGTGATGATACTCGGCTCGGGCGAAAAGCAGTACGAGGACTTCTTCCAGGAAATGCACTGGCGCTATCCCGACAAGGTGGGATTCTACCGCGGCTATAACCCGCAGCTCGCAAAGCGGCTGTACGCGGGCGCGGATATGTTCCTTATGCCCTCCAAGAGCGAGCCCTGCGGACTTGCGCAGATGATCGCGGCGCGCTACGGAACAGTGCCGATAGTTCGCGCTACCGGCGGCTTGAAGGACTCCATCATCGACTACGGCGACAACGGCATAGGCTTCACGTTCCAGAGCTACAACGCTCACGATATGCTTGAGGCTGTACGCCGCGCAAAGGCTGTTTACGACAACAAGACCGAGTGGGGCAAGGTTATGCAGAGAGGCATGAAGACCGATTTCAGCTGGGCTGCAAGCGCTAAGCTGTACATCGGGCTTTACAAGGAGCTTTGCGGCGAATAATTCAAGTTAAAGCAAACGGTGCTTGGATGATCTCCAAGCACCGTTTTTTATTTGCTGTACAGAATAAATTCATCGGCTTCGGTCAGCGGTTCGCACAGCTTTGATAAAAAATCAAACGCGGGATCGTCCTCGTGAAGCTCCAAAAAATCGCCGTACTCAAGCTCTATATCAATATGAACGTCGATATCCTTTTCGTCGCCATATTCAAAGATATCCCGACGGTAAACGACCTGTTCAACGTCCTGCGCCATATCGCCGTCAGCGAACTCACTCAGTTCGAGAGCCTTTCTTATATCCTCAATTGAAAGCATTTTGATCTCCTTTGCTGTCAGTCACTTAAACTCCCCACATAGCGTAGCCCTCGGCGTCGTATTCGGGGTTGAACTCACCCTTGACATAGGCGTCGATTATGTTGCAGGCAACGTGGCGGGAGAACTCCGCCTTTTCCATCATTACCCCGAACGCTATCTCGGGAGCGTCGGCAGGGTAAAAGCCGATTATCGCCGAGTTGTATTCCGTAAGGGAGGTCTGGGGAGTACCCGTCTTTGTCGCGACGTTCTCCTTGCCTATTCCCTTGTAGTCGTAGATATTCACCCAACCGTTGTCTCCGATAAGGAAGTTGGCGTTGGTGCTTACCTTTTTCATGCCCTTTGTGACCACGTCGAATATTTCTCCCAAATCCGACATATCCTCCGCGACAACGGGCTCCTTTTCATAAACAAGCTCGGTGAAATCGTAGTTATAGACCGCCTTAACGATATGCGGCTCGTAGCGTATGCCCTTGTTGGCGATTGTCATAGCCTGCACCGCCAGGTGCATGGGGGTAAGCGCGGTCTCCATCTGACCTATACCCGCCTGGATAACGTTACCCTCGTTCCATTCAAGACCCTGCTCCTCGTACAGCTCCAGCGAGGTCATCTGACCCGTCGCCATGCTCAGCTCAAAGCCCAGATCCTGCCCCACGCCGAATCTCGCCGCCCAGCTCGCCAGCCTGTCAATTCCTAGCCGCCGCGCGGTCTCATAGAAAAACACGTTGCAGGAGTAATGAAGTCCCTCGTCCACGGGTATTGCTCCGTGCCAGCCCGTGCAGGACGGCGTCCACGGGGCGTAATAGGTATACACCTTGTTGCAGGTTATGAGAGTGTTAGGGTCGATAACGCCCTCCGCCAGACCCGCCGTCGCGGTTATGGTCTTAAAGGTAGACCCTGGGCGGAACGTTCCGTTGAGCGCGCGGTTGAACACGGGAGAATACTCCCTGTTCAGCACCTCGCCGTAATTGTCAATATAATCGTTTATATCATACCCGGGAATGCTCACGCAGGCGAGCACTCCACCCGTCTTAACGTCCAGCACGACCGCCGCGCCGGTGTTGCACTCCGTACCTCTGTGCTGGGTGTCGTGAGCTGTGGTATAGTGTATGGAATGCAGGAAATCAATATGGTACTGCACTATCTCCTGCACCATGCGCTGATAATTGCTGTCAATGGTCAGCATTACGGAATTGCCCGCCTGCGGGTCGGTGATGACCTCGTCGGATATCTGCACGCCGTTGCTGTTGCGCGTTATTTTGCGCACCCCGCGGCTCCCGCGGAGCTCCTCCTCCAGTGCCTGCTCAACGCCCGAAAGACCGATTATATCATTCAGCGTGTAGCCGGTCTCCTTAAGCTCGTCATACTTTTCCGGAGATATCGCCCCCACGGTGCCCCTTATGTGCGGCGCAAGATCGCCGTCAAGGTATACCCTCTCCCAGCTCTCCGTGATATCGATGCCGTCCAGAAGCGCGCTGAGCTCCTTCAGCTCGTGGACTGTCTCCTCGCTTATATCGGACGCCATAATAAACTTGTTGTACTGCGAAAAATCCTTTATCTTCATCTCATAACGCACGCCCGCGATAAGTCTGCGCATTTCCTCGCCGTACTTCTCGTCAATATCGAAATCCTTGTAAAGCTGATAAATTACATTATCCACCGTCGCGTAGCTGCCCATGTTGAGATTTTTTTTCACCGCTTCGGCAGCGCTTTCGCTTCCGGTGAACCGATAGGGCTCATCCCTCGTTATGGGGAGGGACTCGTTCCACTCCTCGCCATTTTTGGTCAATATCGTAAGTATCCGATAGATTATCTCGTTTTCCGTGCCCTTGATAAGCGACGAGCGCTGGAGATTTACATTATACACCATCTTGTTCGCGTTGAGCACTTTTCCGCTTGAATCCACTATGATCCCGCGAGCCGCTTCGATATCCTGCTCGGCTTCGTGCGTCTCCTTTGTCATAGAAAGATATTTGTCCCCGTCCGCCACCTGTATCTGCAACAGCCTTATCCCGCACATAAACGACAGCAGCACCACTACTCCCGCAAGAAATGCTGATCTTAAAATTGAAGATATTTTAGACATTCTTTTCTCCCGATTTATTATGAAATTCTCTGTACCGCCCGATGCCGCGATTTATGTGCTGCACAGAGCTGTAAATTCCTTTTATTCCCTTATGCCATTTAATATAGTATACCATAAAATATAACGGATTTCAATAGGAAAGGCAAATTTATTTAAGGCAATACCGCACAGAGATTGTGCGGTATTGCCTTAAATTTAAAATGTCCCCAAAAACGGGGACACTTCAAATTATGTATCACATATTGCTCTTGATAAGCGAGGTAACTATAACCGCCGCAATACCGCCGAGAGAGCTTCCGATAAAGTTTACAACAAACTGATATCCCCAATCGACCTTTTCGCCGTTTTTGTTCGGGATAGGCAGGATCGCAAACCATACAGAGCTGAAGAATGATCGCATTGCGTTCATACTGAATCCCGTAGAATTGAGCGTCAGTGACAGAAGCGCGACCGCGCCGAAGCCTACAACTCCGATAATAAGCGCGCCAAGCGCGGGGTCCGAACCGAGATGCGCGACGATCGCGCCGTTATCGCCTATGATGTCCTCACCCGAGCCGATCAGGGCGATCCCCATAAACACGAGGAAAAGGAAAAAGAACGTTGCGATGAATTCCTGAATAAAGTTCTGAACATAATTTTTTTCTACGGGATACGCCGAGAAGATCCCGCGTTTTGAGCCCTCCGGCGTTGCTTTGAAGCTGTCGCGGAAGAAAACCATACAAAGCAATACTGCCGCCCCCGCGCCAAGAAATTCCATAAGAATAAGAAGCGCACCGGTACCAATGCCCATATTGTTCCATATCATCTGTCCGAAAACAACTCCGGGATTAAGACAAGCCGGACCGCCCATGATCAGGGAGATCGCGAGCGCAAATCCTACGGAAAGGCTCCATGCCATGGTAAGCTCGATGTAATTCAGCTTTCCTACAAGCGTTTTCTTCAGATTGATATTGCACATATAGGAGTAACCGCCCAACAGAAAAATCAGACTCCCGACAAATTCGGACAAATAATAAATAGGCTCCGTGATCATAAAAAACTTTCCTTTCAAAATTTAAAATACTTATATTCGCTAAGGTACTTATATTATAGCACTATATGGAAAAATTGTCAAGACAAGAATAGACAAAATCCCCGTCTCTCGTATGGAGAACCGCTACTCCTTTTCCTCCGTGCTTTCCGCGTTCTGAGCGGATTCCTCCAGCTTGCGTTCCTCCTTGGGAAGCGATCTGGTATAGATCAGCCTTACCAAAAAATAAACGGGCACGGAAAAAAATATCGCTCCCCCATAAGCGGGCAGAACCGACCTTTTAAACGATATGACCGACTCCGCGCCCTCCCACACCCAGTGCAGGAAAAGCATATCCAGAGCCGCCATAACAGCGGCTACCGCCGTATTGAATATAAAATAACTCAAAAAATTCTTCTTGACCCAGAACCGCGTCAGCAGCGATATAAACGGACACGCCGCCAGCAGCCACAGCGCGGAGAATCCCACAACGGTTACCCCCGTCGCGGTGTCCAGCATTATCCCGCAGACCGCTCCGAATATCCCCGCCGCAAGATCGCCCTCCCACATCGCGACCGCGGTCGCAAGCGGAATAAGCAGCAGCGGGCAGTATCCCCGTATTATCGGATTGCACTGACACACATAAAACCAGAGCAGCAGCACCACATACAAAAACCACCGCATAAACACGCGGAAAGCTCTCCGACGGGAGCGCTTGCTGAACGAATGACTCATACTTATCCTCTGAATGTATCGGGACAGGACACCGTCCACAGTCGCCGCGCTAAAGCTCCCGTCCCGCTGTACGTTTGTTATTCATCGATCGGGAAGTCCAGACCCTTACCCTCAAAATCGACCACCGCGTAGACCTTGGTTATGCTGAAATAATTCTCCGCGGGCTCGATCACCGCGTGCTTTGACAGCCCGTTTGAATCGTCGTAGACCGAGATGACCGTTCCCACCATAACGTCCTCGGGAAACAGCCCGCTTTTTCCCGATGTGAAGATTATATCCCCCTCTTTGATATCCGCGTCACGGAGGATATCGCTCATAAGGCACTTTCCGTCCTGGGCGGTCGTCAGATCGTTTTCCAGCACTCCGGTAACCTTGGCGCGGGTGGTGTAAACTCCGACATTGACCTCGGGGCTCAGTATAGTCGTTACCTTTGCGTAGTTGGGAGCGATCGCCGTCACTCTCCCCACCAACCCGACCGTTGTGATTATCGGATCGTTCACGGACAGCCCGTGCTCCGACCCTCTGTTGATGGTAAACCCTCCGTAAATATCGTTTGAGTTACGCGCGATAATGCTGCACGGCTCACTGAAAACGAAATCCTTGTTCTCCTGCTTAAGCCCGAGCATCTCCCTGAGGCTCTCGTTCTCCTGCTTGAGCTCCTCGTAGTCCACGATATCCTTATACATTTCCGTGAGCTGAGCGGTCAGCTCCTCATTCTGCCTTTTATAGGTATCCGCGTTTATCAGCTTGTCAATAAATCCGGTCACGCCCTCCGAAATGGCGTTCGACGCCGTTACAAACGGATATGTAACCGACCCGATTATCCTTTCGGGAAGAGTTTCTATCCCCGCCGACACTGCCACATAAGCCATAAAACCCAGAAGCAGAGCGCCTATACATATCAATATCTTGAACTTAATGCTGTGAAAAAACTCTCTCATCTCTGCTCCTTATTTAAAAAAATTTTTCGCACCGGCGAACTTCGTTCGCCTACCGCGCCCCGAAAGCTCCGTTTCACTCCGCTTTCGGAGCTTGTTGCGAAAAATTTTGCTGCGTGGGCGGTCACTTGACGTGTGCTCTCAGCGCCTTTGCTGCTCGATTATTGTGTCATTCTTAGCAAATTATTTAAAAAAATTTTTCGCACCGGCGAACTTCGTTCGCCTACCGCGCTCCGAAAGCTCCGTTTCACTTCGCTTTCGGAGCTTGTTGCGAAAAATTTTGCTGCGTGGGCGGTCACTTGACGTGT
>CAZKJC010000143.1:0-403 GCA_964552995.1 uncultured Ruminococcus sp. | reverse complement strand
GCTCTCAGCGCCTTTGCTGCTTGGTTTTTGTGTGGCTTGGATATTTTATTGCGTCCCTTAATAAATAGTCTCGTCCTCGCTGAGCACGTCCTCCAGCTTGTCGATATTCTCCAGAACCTTTCCCGTGCCGTCCGCAACGCAGTCAAGAGGGCGCTCCGCGATATTTACGGGCATACCGGTTTCCGCGTGTATAAGCGCGTCCAGACCCTTAAGCAGCGCTCCGCCGCCCGCGAGCATTATACCGTTTTCAATAATATCCGCCGCCAGCTCGGGGGGAGCCTTTTCAAGCGTAGTCTTTATAGCGTCGATGACATGCCCGAGCGGCTCGGAGATAGCCTCCCGAACCTCCTGGCTGGTTATCGTGATATTTTCGGGCAGACCGTTGAGCAGATTACGACCCTTG
>CAZKJC010000142.1:0-7439 GCA_964552995.1 uncultured Ruminococcus sp. | reverse complement strand
TAACGTCGCCGAAGCCTCCGCAGCCGATAACGCAGCCCGTGGACATCTCTCCGACGATCCCGCCCGCCGCGTCCTTTTTGGCGGTTACGATCCCGTAATTATTGCTGTCGCGGACAACGGTCCTGAGCATATACATAAAATTCACGGAGCGCTCTCCGATAGTTTCCGCCGTGTCGCTTTCGGGATCAAAGGAATTATCCACTCCCATCGTGCCCACGATGCCGCCGATATTCAGGTCGCCGGATATTTCGCCGAAGTTGACGCAGGAGGATATCTTTCCGTCCGCGTAGCCCCGAACGTCCGATTCCGAGATATCCTCGGTATATTCCTCCATATCAAGGGAAGCGTCGCGGAGCTCATCTATCATATCAAAAATAATATCCCCGATCTCGGCGCATTTGTCGTTGATAGCCCTCATATCCTCCGCGAAAATATCGCTCGTCCCCGACGCGGAACCGTTCAGACGATCAAGCTCCCTTGTAAGACTGTCCAGCGCGGAGGTAAGCTCCGCACGGGATTCGATAAATCCGTCGTCCGCGCCCACAAAGGTTATATCGGGCTTTTCAGCGAAAAAGTCAATAATACTTCCCGCCTCGTCCACGGCGTCGCCGAGACTGTCTGCCGCCTCGCTCATTCTGTCGCTCGCGTCGGAGGCGCAGTATGCCGCCGCGACCGCGTTTGCCGAAGCCTCGTCAAGATGATCCCACGCTCCCTTTACCATATCTATGGCGCTCTTGGCGTGATCCCCCGAAGCCGTCAGGCTGTCCGCCGCGCTTTTGAGGTGATCAAGAACGGCATAAAGATCGTCTATGTTGATATCGGGAGACGTAACGCTGCCGTCGGTAATATCCGAAATATGATCCGTATCGCTTTGTATGCGGTCGGATATGGAGGATATGTCGCGCCCGAAGCGCTCCAGAGCGCGGCTGTTCACAAGCTCGGAGATACCGGAGGACAGCTCGGAAATATCCTCCACCATATCCGCCATGCTGTCGAAAACCGCCGCCGCAGATTCCGCAAGCTCTCTTAAAGTGCCGTCGTCCAGCATATCCCTTATTTTATCGAGATATTTCTGATAATCGTCATTAAATATGCCGTCTATCCCGCTTTCGGGATCGCTTTCCCCCGCGAGCTCCGACATACTGTCGCCTATCCTCCGGATCACCGCGCCCAATCTGTCAAGATCGCGGGACAGCTCGGCGCAATCGGACGAAAGCGAGCGCAGAGCGCTCTCGATATGATCCTTTGCCGCCCTTATCTCGGGGGAGTATTCAAGCCTGTCTATCGCCGACATCAGATCGGAAGCGTTACGGCTTATGGAGTTCACCGCGAATTTGACCGCGTATATATCGCTCTCCAGAGCGTCAAGCGCGTCCTTCATCTTCTGAGGATCGCCCAGACCGCTGCTCAGCGACTCCAGAGCGTTCCCGACGGCGCTTGAAGCGTTTTGCAGCTCGGTGATGGCGCTTTCGAGATCGTCAAGAGAATCGAATATTACCTCCGTTCCCTCGTCAAGCGACCCGAGACTGTCTACAAGAAGCTCGCCCGCCTCACTCAGCTCATCGAAAGCCTCCGCCAGACCGGCAGCCGAATCGGATATCGAATCCGTCACGGGCGACAGCATATCCAGACAATCGGAGATACGCGACGAAAGCTCGTTTACCGAGTCTATATCAGTGTTTACGATACGCTCCGCCTCCGACATCATCAGGTCGCTCTTTTCGCGTATGCTGTCCAGCGAGGAATTTATGCCGCTGAAGCTCCCCGAGATCATATCGCTCCGTCTTTCCATATCGTTTATGGTCTTGTCTATAAGTCCGTTGAGCTCTTCAAGGCTCTCTTTCAGCTCGTCGGCGCGGCTTCGGGAATAGGATATCATAAAGTGCGGCTCCGCCTGTCCGACAATACCGCCGATATCCTTTCTGCCGTTGATGACTCCGTAATTCTCGCAGCCGCTGATATACCCCTCCTGCCTGCCGATAATACCGCCGATGTTGTATCCTATGTGGAGATATCCCACGGCGCCTCTGTTTTTGCAGTTCTGCACCGAGCCGTAGGAATAGCCCGCGATACCGCCCGCGTCGGTAACGTCCGAAAAGCTCTCTGTGCTGTACAGATCGTCAACATTAAGATCACTCAGCTCCAGTGATTCGTCCGTGACATTGGTGTTTACCGAGCTTTCGTTTTCGCAGTAGTGTATGTGTCCGAAGTTTTCGCCGGCGATCCCGCCCGTGAAGTGATCCGCCTGTATCCGTCCGGAAGCCGTACACGAAGATATCATCGCGCCGTTCTCGTTCACTCCCGCTATACCGCCGCACCTTTCATTACCCATAACGACCCCGTTAAAGGAACAGTTGACGATGCGCCCGCGGTTAACGCCCGCAATGCCGCCGCATTTCTCCGCCGTTCCGGAGGGCGTTACCCTGCCGCTGACGTTAAGGTTCTTTACCGTGCCGCTTTGCTCAATATAGCGGAACAGCCCCGCCGCGGAGGTGCTTTCCGAAATGTTCAGTCCCGAGATAGTGTGTCCGTTTCCGTCAAAGGTGCCCCCGAAGTTGGGAATAAGTCCTATGTCCGTTCCCGAAAGACTGATATCGCTTTTAAGCACGAATACCTTTCCGACGGAATAGCTGTCAAGAATACACTTCTCCGCAAATTCCCTAAGGTCCTCTACCGTGTTTATCTGCACCGAGTTATCCTGCTCCGAAACGGACTGCGCGTAAACGGAACTTATACTCAGCGCGGGCTCCGTGAGCAGCAGAGCCGCCGTGAGTACAGCCGCGATACCTTTATTCATGAGCGTTCACCTCCGTTTCGGGGATAGCCTCCACCGGCTCTATGTTTTTGCTTTCTATTTTCGCGTCGATATCTCCGACAATTATACCGTTGACAACAGCGTCAATGCGCCCGTTGACGTAACCTCTCACCAGACCCGTTACCGCGATGCCGCTGCCGCTGATCTGCGTGCGCTCCCTCTTCTTTATGGTAAAGGACGTTCTCTCTATGATAACGTCGCCGAGCAGCAGTATCTGCGGCAGCACTCCCATTACCAGTATGATGGATATGATCGTGCCGCGTCCGAGACATACGCCTATTGAGGAGATAGTGCCGTCCGTGGAGAGCTGCCCTATCAGTATGCCCGCTGCCGCGAGAATGGTCCCCGATGTGATAATGGTCGGGAACGCCTGATTAAGCGTTTCGGTGATAGCCTTTTTAATGGGCATTTCCTGCTTCAGCTCCATATAGCGGCTGGATATTACAATGGCGTAATCTATATTCGCGCCCATCTGTATTGAGTTTACTATAAGGTAGCTCAGGAAGAACAGAGGGCTGTCCTCAAAGGTCGGGAAAGAGAAGTTCATCCAGATAGACCCCTGGATCACCGCTATCAGCAGAACGGGAAGTCCCGCGCTCTTAAAGGTAAACAGTAGTATGATTATTACAAACAGCGCTGAAAGAATACTGATCGTAAGGTTATCGTTGACAAAGGAGGTGGACAGATCATAATCGCTGGTGGAATTTCCCACAAGATAAACGTCCTCGGGATAGAATTCAGCCGCCACATCATGGATAGTGCCGAGGAAGCTGAATGTCGCATCACCCTCCTCGGGCAGGTTGAGATAAACCAGTATACGGCTGTAATTCTCGGTCTTGAGCTGAAGCAGAGCGTCGCTCAGCGTTTCATGCAGCTCCTCCAGGGTATCCATAAGCTCGTCGTCAAGCTTCACATATCCCTTATCCACCTCGTCATAGGCGAACATGAACATATCTATCAGCGGTACGCCGTACTGCGAAAGCCCGTTTACCACCTCGCCGTAATTCTCGTCATTGATAGCATACGCCGCGTAAAGCACCTGAGCGACCTCATAATCAAGATCGACAAGCTCGGAAAACTGTCGTGGGGTGAGCTTATCCGTCAGAACATAGCCGTCCATCGCCTCTATATTCGCCAGCCCCATGCAGGAATCCACCTCGGGATAGCTCTCCAGACGCTTTATAAGCCTGCTTTCGTTTTCGTAGCTTCCCGACGGTATCACCAGCGCGGCAAGGTTGGTTGAGCCGAAATTATCCTTGATCTTCTGCACCGCGATCTGCGATTCGCTCTGCCGCGGCGTTTCAAGGTCGGTAGTGCCGTAGCAGTAGGGACACTGATTCGCAAATATCGCCGCAAACACAACCACCGCGACAAATACGGGAGGAATAACGTATTTTGTCGCAAAGGCGAATTTACCCACCGCGGAGATCGTGGGTACAAAGTTTTTATGTACCGTCTTGTCAATAAGCTTGTTGAATACCATGATAAGCCCCGGCATTAAAGTAAACACCGACAGCAGGCTGAGCATGATAGCCTTGATAAGCACTATCGCGAGGTCGGCGCCTATCCTGAACTGCATGAACGCCAGAGCGATAAGCCCCGATATAGTGGTGAGGGAGCTGGAGGATATCTCCGGTATCGCCTTGCTCAGCGCCAGGATACAAGCCTCGCGCGCTTCCAGACGCTCATGCTCCTCGGTATAGCGGTGTATAAGAATTATCGCGTAATCTATCGCCAGCGCAAGCTGCAACACTATCGTGACCGAATCGGAAATAAAGGAAATAGTGCCGACCATGAAATTCGTGCCCATGTTGAGCAGCGCCGCGGCGCCAAAGGTCATTATCAGCACGGGTATCTCCGCGTATGCCTTGGAGGTAAAAAGCAGGACCACAAGGATTATTCCCGCCGCTATCAGCGTTACAACGCCCATTTCCTCCGCAAGCTGCGCGGAAGCGTCGTTTCCTACCTCGCTGGAAACGTAGAAGTCATAGCCCGAAAGCTCGGATCTTATTTTATCCATGGCGTTTTTGCTGATCTCATCGTCGGCTTCGCCGTCAAACGTCACCGAAAACATTGCGGAAGCGTTTTTGAAATGCTCCTCGGAATCGTCAAGCTCAACTCCGCTTACTCCGTTAATGCTTTCCAGACGCTCCTTAATCCCATCAGCCGTTTTATAGGTAATGTTAGACACCATCACCGAAGCGGAACCGTAGGTCACAAATTCCTCGTCCATAAGCGTAAGACCCTGCCTTGTTTCGGTAGTTTCGGGCAGGTATTTGGTGATGTCATTTTCCACGCTTACCCAGTTTCTTGAAAACACACTGAAAATCAACGCGAAAATAAACAGAAGAAAAAACAAATTCCTTTTGTCCACAATAAACGCGGCGATCTTATACATTGGCGATTCTGTTTCTCCATTGTCCATAGAAACAACTTTCCCAGACAAATGAATGCCCCCTTTCGTCTTTCATATCATAATAATACAATCAAGAGGGGGCTTTTTCAATGTTAATTTCAGATAAAAAGAATATTGATTTACAGCCGAATTTTGTAAACATTTTTTATTGCACAGGTGAGAGCCAAAGATAATAGACTACAATCGATTATCTGTTGACAAATTAGCGGCGCTAACTAATTGCGGCTAACCATTGCTACAAATACAGAAGCCTTGTAAGTGTCATTTTTCTCACTTTTACACAAAAATTCAGCCTACTGCAAGTGCAACGCTATGCCGGAGAGCAGAGAGCAGCCCACGGTTTTTTTCATGGTTTCGCAAAGCGATAGCTCCGACCGCCGTTGGCGAAACGGAAAACGCGCCCGTCAACGATCGCTCGGCTGTGCCGCAAATCGGCGCTTTCATTTAAGGCAAGTGCCGCACGATCTCTGTGCGGTTTAAGATAAAAACGAGTTTTAATATTGATTTTTTTCGGAAAAGGTCGTATAATGTTAATATCGGTTTTATTATGGAGGATATTGAAATGGAAGATTTTGAAACAGTAAACGGCGCTCTTGTGAAATACAATGGCACGGACGAGGATGTTGTTATCCCCGAGGGCGTGACCGTAATAGAACGCGGTGCTTTTTCAGAGAACCAACACATTAAAAAAATAACGATACCCAAATGTGTGACCAAAATTAAATTGGGGGCGTTTTCGGATTGTACAAATCTTGTAAACGTAACAATGCACGAGGGCATTACCATGATCGAAGATAATGTGTTTTATGGCTGTACAAGCCTTGAAAGCGTTACGATCCCCGACAGCGTAACATCGATCGGAAGCTGTGCGTTTGAAGATTGTAAAAAACTTGTAAATGTGACAATACCCGATAGTGTTACCCGAATCAAGCTTTCTGCGTTTGAAAATTGTACGAGTCTTAAAAGCGTGACTATCCCCAACAGCGTGACCGAGATTGAGGGAGACGCGTTTGAAAATACACCGTGGCTGAAAAACAAGCGAAGAGAAAATTCGTTTGTTGTAATAAACGGTATTCTTATTGACGGAAAAAGCTGCAAGGGAAGCATAACGATCCCCGAGGGCGTAATCAAAATCGGAGGACACGCGTTTAAGGGCTGTAAACGTATCAAAAGTGTAACTCTCCCCGAAGGTATAACCGAAATCCGGAGCGAAGCGTTTTCAAACTGCGCAGGTCTTGGCGAGGTGATACTTCCCGAAAGCCTGACCGCAATTGATCACCGTGCTTTTTATAGCTGCCAACGTCTTATAAGCATAACAATTCCAAACGGCGTGACCAAGATCGGTTTCTCTGCGTTTTATCAATGCTCAAGGCTTAAAGAAATAACTATTCCTCCAAGCGTTTCCGATATCGAAGAGGACGCGTTTGGGCTTACACCGTGGCTGGAGAAAAAGCGCATGGAAGACCCCTTGGTCGTAATAAACGGCATTCTTATTGACGGACGAAGCTGCGCCGGCAGTGTAACGATCCCCGAGGGCATAACCAAAATCGGGAACGGCGCTTTCAGATACTCTGACGCAGGCCTTAAAAGCATAACGCTCCCCGACAGTGTGACCGAGATCGGGGATATGGCGTTTCACGGTTCGGAGCTTGAAAATGTGATCGTTCACGAGGGCTTGACCAAAATCGGAACCAAGGCATTTGAGGGAACGCCGTGGTTGAGAAACAGGCAAAAAGAGGATCCGCTTGTTATAATAAACGGTATTCTTATTGACGGAGAAAACTGCAAAGGAAGCGTAACGATTCCCGATAGCGTGACCAAAATTGCGAAATCGGCGTTTTGGGGGTGTAATGGTCTAGAAAACATAACGATTCCCGAAAGTGTGACCGATATCGGAAGATATGCGTTTCTGTGCAATGGGGTTTTGGTTCACTATAAAGGAAAAACCTATGACCAAAAAAATATGGACGAGCTGTATGATCTGTTCTGTTGACCTACGCCTCAATACTATAAAGCATAGATCTTTTGAATTTCAACAGACGACCCACTACACATGAAACTTTACACGAAAAAACGCGGGACGCCGAATGGGAATGCCCTCACTAAAAAACGAATATTCTTGCCGAATAGTATAACGTACAAATACAAACGAAAACAGCTCCTTCATGCTGTTCATAATGTCGGTTGTGCTCGTAAATTGTTGGCTGT
>CAZKJC010000141.1:0-7482 GCA_964552995.1 uncultured Ruminococcus sp. | reverse complement strand
TTATCGTCGATGCTTTGCATCTGCCCGTCGATCCACCCGAAGCAGAGAGCTTCCTCAAGCGCTTCTGCCGCTTTTATCGTTTTCGGTCCGCCGGCTTTTCCGAATAAAAGCCAGATACCGTCCTCCGACAAATAATTGTCACTAAGCCATTTTCTGAACTCTTCTCTGTCGGCAAATTTCATTATATCGCTCATTATATCTCCTCTTTCCGTCTTCACATCGGCTTACAAAATCATTTTGTGGGCATCTTACTTATATGCTTAATGGTGGGATTCTTAATAACCACGTCCGATTTCGCTCCATTTTTGGATCAAATTACCTATACTCACTGTTCTCCACCTCCAAAATATATGAATTGTAGGACTGTTAGGTTCTGCAATAATTATAACATAAATACCAACAAAAGTCAACAGAATAATTGACCTGCCAAGCGACCGACCGCCTACATCAAGCCGCAAAAAATATTGACAAAAAAAGCCGGATATGGTATAATATAAATAAGAAAATATGGGCATAACCGCTTGTGTAATCCAAAAAACACATATGCCTTTATAAATCGAAAGGGACACAAAAATGAAAATCAAATGCATAAAGGGCACAAGGGATTATCTTCCGCAGGAGGCTGAGCTGAGAGAAAAGGTTCAGCAGACCATACTTGACATCTACCGCGAAAACGGATTTCAGCGCATTATGACCCCCGCGGTGGAGGACATTGAAAATCTCGACAAGAGCGACGGCGGCGATAATCTCAACCTTATTTTCAGGATATTGAAGCGCGGCGAAAAGCTGGAAAAGGCTCTGGAGAGCGGCGGAGAGCTGTGCGATATGGGGCTGAGATACGATCTTACGCTCCCCCTCACCCGCTATTTTTCCGCTAACCGCCAGAATCTCACGATGCCGTTCAAGTGCATTCAGATCGACAAGGTATACCGCGCGGAAAATCCCCAGAAGGGTCGGCTGCGCGAGTTTATGCAGTGCGATATCGACGTTATCGGCGACGCGGGCTGCGAGTGCGAAACGGAGCTTATCGCGGTAACGGCAAAGGCGCTGCTGGCGCTGGATATCGGCGAGTTTACCGTAAGAATAAACGACAGGACCGTGCTGAACGCTCTGCTGCTCGCGCTGGGCTTTGCGGAGGAAACGCTGACGTCGGTCTGCGTGAGCTTCGACAAGCTGGACAAGATCGGCGCGGAGGGCGTCGCGGCGGAGCTTACGGAAAAGGGATTCCCCGCAAGCGCGGTGAACGGGCTGTCCGAGCTGCTTTCAAGCCTGCCGCTCACTCTTGAAAAGGTCACGGAGATAATCGGCGACCCGAGCCGCACCGAGAGTCTGACAAAAATAATCGAAAACAGCCGCGCCATCGCCAAGGGGCGCTATAACATAAAATTTGACATCTCCCTCGTAAGAGGTCAGGGCTATTATACCGGAACGGTCTTTGAGGTGGAAAGCGGGAATTTCGGCAGCTCCGTCGCGGGCGGCGGGCGCTATGACAAGCTGGTGGGCAAGTTTACGGGAGAGGATATCCCCGCCTGCGGCTTCTCCATCGGCTTTGAGAGAATTTTCAGCATACTGTCGGATATGGGCAGAAGCTGCACGGCGAAAAAGAAGATCGCGCTGATATACGACGATGACTTTATGGCAGCATATGAAAAGGCGGAGGAGCTTCGAGGAGAGCTCGACGTGTCCTTATACAAAAAGCCGAAAAAGATGAAAGCGCTGCTGGACAGGCTTCAAAGCGGCGGCTTCGCGGGATTTGCATATGCTGACGGAGAGATCAGATGGTTTTGAATAATTGAAAATGTACAATGGATAATGTATAATTTCGGTGTCCGCCTGCGGCGGACAGATCCGGATTTTGTCAGCGAAGCCGACTCCGAAATTATCAATTTTCAATTATACATTATCAATTGAAATGGGGGGTATTATGCAGAAGATCGTTCTTATCGGCGAGGCTCTGGAGCTGTTCCGCGCGGAATCGGGCGCTCTTTCGGAGGCTGAACGCTTTACCGTATCGGCGGCGGGCGCGGAGCTCAATGTGGCTGTGGGACTGGCGCGGCTTGGGCTTCACCCCGTTTATGTAACAATGGTGGGCAGCGACGCGGGCGGCGACAGGATACTTTCCTTTATGCGCAAACACAGCATTGACAGCAGCCTTGTGATCGAGGATAACTATCATCAGACCGGCGTACTGATGAAAAGCGCAAGCGAAACGCGCAGGCTGACGGAAAAACCGGCGGCGTCCTTTATATCCGCCTCTGTTTTTGACAAGATCGATTTTTCCGAAATAAGCGCAGTATGTTTTTCGGGGAGCTTCCCTGCTCTCTGCGATAACACCGCCCAAGCCGCGTTACATATTACGGAGCTCGCAAGAGCGTCGGGAGTTCCCGTAATATTCGACCCGAATCTGCGGGGAGCGCCGAAAAACTCCCAAAAGGCGATAGATACTATAAACGAGTTCGCGAAAAAAGCGGATATATTCCTGCCGAGCCTTAACGAGGCAAAGGTGCTGTGCGGGCTGGACGATCCCGAGAAGATCGCGGAGCACTACCTTTCGCAGGGAACGCGGAAGATCGTCATCAAGCTGGGAAAGCAGGGCGCGTTTTACAAGAGCGCGGTGGAAAGCGGCATTGCGCCCACATTCCGCGCGGACGAGGTAGTTGACGAGGAGGGCGCGGGCGACGGCTTCACGGCGGGTCTGATAAGCGGGATATGCGAGGAGATACCGCTCGGAGAAGCTGTGGTGAGAGCAAACGCGGTGGGCTGTATGGCGATACAATGCAGGGGCGCTCACGATGGTCTGCCCACAATGGAGCAGCTGCGCGAATATATGCTCGACCACCGCTTTGTGGTGGAGGGCTGCAAGGATTTCTGATATGCTCCCCGACTAAAACGCTTCGCGTTAGCAATTTATAATGTACAATGGATAATGTATAATTGTGGTGTCCGCCCGCAGCGGACAGATCTGAAATTTGTCGGCGAAGCCGACTCCGAAATTATCAATTATCAATTATACATTGTCAATTAAATTTGGAGGATATAATGACATTGTACGCTTCCGATCTTGACGGAACGCTGCTGCGTTCGGATAAAACGCTTTCCGACGAAACGATAAGCACGCTGAACAGGCTGATCGCCGACGGGGTGATGTTCACCTACGCCACCGCGCGGTCATTCGCCAGCGCCGCTCCGCTGGTGAGCGCTCTTAAGCTGACAAACCCCGCTGTTATCTTCAACGGGGTTTTTGTCGTTGACCCGAAAACAGGCGAGCATCTTATCGAGAACGTTTTTTCCGAGGAGAGCTTCGAAATGGCGCGGGACTACTTTATCTCCAACGATCTCGCGCCGCTCGTGTATTCCTTTATAGACGGCAGGGAGCGGGTGTCATATCTTAAGGACAGGATTGACGAGGTGCGCGGCTATGTGGAATCAAGGAGGAACGACAAGCGGCTTCGCCCCGTGCGCAGCTATCGCGAGCTGTTCAAGGGAAACGTTTTCTATTTCACGCTTCTGAACCCGAAAGCCCCCGCGGAGATGGACGCGGTTTTCTCGCGCGGAAACGGCTTCACGAGAAATTATATGCGGGACACCTACGACGACAGTATGTGGTATGAGATCTTCGGCAGCGACGCGAACAAGGCGGGCGCGCTTCGGCAGGCGGCGGAGCTTGTTCACGCTAATGAGCTTGTCTGCTTCGGCGACAATAACAACGATATGTCTATGATACTGTCGGCGGATATCGGCGTAGCCGTGGGCAACGCATGCGAGGAGCTCAAACAGAACTGCGATATAGTGATCGGCACCAACGACGAGGACGCGGTCGCGGAATTTATACGGCAGCGCGAAAACGTCCCGCAGTCGGCGGACAGGTTCTCGGAGGCTCTGGGACGGGCAATGATACGCCAGCGCGGTATGCACGGCTCTGTGGGAACGCAGAACGAAAAGCTGATACACGCCACCCTCAAAAACTACTACGCGCCCTTTTCGGACGAGCAGGAGGTAAAGATCGGGAATTTCTACGCCGACGCGGTAAACGAGGAGGGTATCTTCGAGATACAGACGCGCGCGCTCAAACGTCTTTCCGAAAAGCTGAAGCAGTTTACCGCTGGCTCTCATGTAACGATAGTCTACCCTATCGAAGCGAACGTTCACACCGTCTACATAAACACGGAAAACGGAGAGATCGTCAAGGAGATCCCCTACCGCAGCTACGACCCCAGGTTGAAAATATTCTCGGAGCTTTACTCGATAAGGGACTATATTTTCAATGAGAACGTCACCGTTATACTCGCGCGGCTCAAGCTGGACAAGCGGGTGTATTTCAGCGGACAGATGCCCAATATGCGCAGCAGAGCGGCTCGGAAAAAGGTATATATCGAAAAAATACCGTTGGAGCTGCTGGAGGAGATACGGCTGGATCACCCGCGGGATTACGCGCGGTGGCTGCCGAAGGAGCTCCCCGAGAAATTCACGAAAAAGGAGTTCTGCGCCGCCGCCAAGGACTCCCCAAACTCGCTTCGGCTGGAGCTTTTACGGGCGGCGGGGCTGCTGGCGCAGGTGGGAAAAAGCGGGAGAAGCTATTTGTACACTGTCGGGAAAGGGGAGCTGTTATGACCGAGTTCATTGTCGGCAGAGCGTGCTGCGATATATCCGAAAAAATGCGGCGGGAAATGACGGAGCTTCTGGAGAGCACGGCGGAAACGCAGAAGATCATCTACATCGTTCCCGACCAGTTTGAATACGAAACGGAAAAGGCGGTGTACCGCGCGCTGGACGCGAGAGGGCTGACGGGGCGCTCCCGCGAGGTAAACATACGCACCTTCTCCTCGCTTTCCGAGGAGATATTGAGCACTCTTGACGAGAAAAAGCGTCCCGCGGACGACATCGTCAAGAATATCATCATGCACCGTGTGGTAAAGGAGCATAAAAACGAGCTGCGCGTTCTCGGAGCTATCGCCGAAAAGCCCGGGTTCTGCCACAGAATGGTGCAGACCGTCACCATGCTCAAGACCGCCGGAATAGCCGACAGGGAGCTGTCGGAGGACAATATCGAGCTTAAGCTGTCGGAGCTGCCCGAGCTTACCGGCGAAGAGACCGACCGCAAGGATATCCGCGGCTACTCGCTTGTCACCGACAAGCTGAGAGACGTGGGACTGCTGTACCTCGCCTACAACGCGCGGCTCTCGGAGCATTATCTGGACAAGCTGGACTTCACCGCGCGGGCGGCGGAGCTTATCTCCTCCACGGATATTTTCGACGACGCGCGGGTATTTGTGGACTGCTTCAATGATTTCACCAACAGCCAGATGGATTTTCTTAAAAACGTGGTGACCTACGCGGACAATGTAACTCTGGGTTTTGCCTCGGAGCTGTCCCCGAGCGCGGGGCGCGGGGAGATATTCGGGACGATAAACCGCCGGATAGCCCGCCTTAAGGAGCAGGCGGAGATAGAGAGCGAAGCGGTATTCCGCACCGACGATTTTAAAGAGCGCATCGACAATGAAGCGGTAAAGTTCCTTTCGGACAATATTTACGGCGAGGGGCGCAGTGAAACGGAAAATCCCCCCGAGCTTATCACCGCGCGGGATATCCACGAGGAGCTTGATTATATCGCGGCGAGGATACGGCAGCTCACCACCGACGAGGGTATGCGCTACAAGGACATCGCGGTGCTGTGCACGGGTCCCGACGTTTACGGGAGCTATGTGGAGAGCGCGTTCGCGAAATACGATATCCCGATATTCTGCGATATCCCCGAAAGCATACTCCACCAGCCGCCGGTAAACTTCATCATTTCGCTGCTCAACGCGGTAAGGAGCTTCTCGGCGGAAACGGTGCTGAGCTACGTCAAAACGGAATTTTTACAGCGGGAGATAATCGGGCGTGACGGCAAGCCGCGCATGGCGGGGCTTACCAAAAAGGATATCGACGTTTTCGAGACATATATTTTTGAATGGGCGGTAGGAACGGACGCGCTGAAAAAGGAGTTCACCTTCAACGACCCCAACACTCCCCGCGCGGAGGAGATACGCAGGGCGGTCGTAGACCCGCTGCTGTCGCTCGGGGAGCGCCTTAAGGACAGGAACGGCGACGAGATGACCGCGATCCTTTACGAGTTTATAATAAACGAGGTGGGAATGAACCGCGCCGTAGCCGCGCGCTGCAAAAACGCGGACGGAACGGCTGATCCCGAGCTTATATCGCTCTACCAGCGGCTCTGGGATACTATCTCGGGGATATTCGACAGCCTGTGGCACGGGCTTAAAAACGATAAGATACCGCTCGCGGAATACGCGCGGCTTTTCCGCGACATCTGCGCGGAAACTACCCTCGCGAAGCCGCCGCAGTACGTCGACACGGTGCTGGTGGGAGATATCGACAGAACACGCGCGGGCGACGTAAAGGCGGTTTTCATAATCGGCGCGCTTTACGACACCTTCCCCTCCCCCGCGGCGGAGGCGGGGATATTCTCGGAATTTGAAACGGAGCTTATCCGAGAGAATATCTTCAATTTCGACAATACCCACAAAAAGGAATACTCACTGAAAAGCGCCAAGGAGCAGTACTGTCTGTCGCTTTACCGCGTTTACAAGGCGGTCTCTCTCCCCTCGGAGCTGCTTTGCGTGAGCTGCCCCGAAACGGATATTTCGGGGAGAGCGGTCATTCGCTCGGAGATATTCGGGGAGATCATCAGGCTGTTCAAAAACGCAAAGGTGCGTAAGGCGGCGGAATTCGGCGAAGCCTTTTACTGCCGCTCGCTTAAAGCCGCAAGGCAGCGCTACGCGGCGGGTATATATTCCGACAGCGCGGAGCAGTCCTCGCTGAGAGAGGCTCTGTTGAGCGCCGGTCAGGGGGAGTACGTCGAGCGGCTCGGGCGGCTAAAGGATAACCGCCGATACGGGCAGTCGCGCAAATTAAACAAAAATACCGCCGAAAGGCTGTTTACCACAAATATTTCCGCGACAAGGATCGAAGCTCTCAATACCTGCCGCTTCGCTTATTTCTGCGAGCAGGGACTTAAGATACGGCAGATGAAGCAGCGCAGCTTCAACAGCCTTTTCAGGGGCAACGCGGTGCACTATGTGCTGCAAAAGGTCCTGGAGCGCTACTGCTGCGATATGGAGGAGTTTTTCCGGCTGGACAGGCGCGCTATCGCGGGTCTGGTGGACTTCTACCTTACAGAATACCGCATAAAAGAGACCAGCGGAGATTTCGCGGGGGACAAGCGAATAGAATATCTCTATAATAATATCGCAGTAGCCGCCTGCGACGTGCTGATAATAATCCAGGCGGAATTTGCGGCGAGATTTTACCGCCCCAAGCTGTTTGAGCTTAAGCTGTCGGAAAGCCCCGAGGCGGAGCTGGCAGACAACGACGGGGTGTTTGAGGGAGCTTTGCCCGAAGCCGCGCTGTTCACGGAAACCAAGGCGGAGCTTCCCGCGGACGGCGGGGCTGCCGCGGCGCAAAAGGGCAGCATTTATGTAA
>CAZKJC010000140.1:0-7497 GCA_964552995.1 uncultured Ruminococcus sp. | reverse complement strand
AGTTTCATTCCCCGGATTCTTTTAAGGCAACACCGCACAAAGACCGCGCCGCGCGCTTTGTACGGCACTTGCTTGCATATTTTCCGTCATCTTGCACAAGTTCTCCTTGGCGGGCGTCAGCCCGCCGGCGTCAAACTTGTACAATCTGACGAAAAATCTGTCGGCGCAATTGCCGCACAATCTTTGTGCGGTATTGCCTTAAAAAGTCTGCGCAGGGGGACAAGCTCCCCGCGCGGGACCGCGGTCCTCCTGCCGTATCTCGGCGGAGAGCCGCTTTTTTATGAACATATGGACGATAAATTTGCGGCGGTATTAAAACTGCCGTTGGTGAAATTCGCGCCCGCCTATGCCGTGGGTCTTATAGCGGGAGCTTTCCTGCCGCTGCCCGCCTGCGCGGCGCTTGTCATAGCGGCAGCTTTCGGAACGGCGCTCCCGAAGCTGCTCGGTCGGAATATCTCAGCGGGTTCTCTCGGATTTGCCGTGGGAATACTTCTGATGTCGCTTTATATGATATTTCTGTACAGACCGATAGCGGAGCTTGGCGGCAAAGCTCTCCGCGCCGAGTGTCTGGTGACGGGCGTGGAAAGCGTCCGCGGCGACAGGGCGGTCTATATCGTAAAGCTGCACGCCGAGGGGCTTCCCGTGACCGCCAGGCTTTTCGGCGAGGATATCGCCCAAACCGGCGACCGCTTTGAAGCGCTGATAGAGTTTAACGAAGCCGACGAAGGGTACGGGAGTATAGCCTACGGTATTGACCTGACGGGAAACCTGCAGGAGATCGCCCTGATAAACAGAGGATTCAGCTTGGAGGGCGCGGCAAACGCTCTCCGCGAAAGAACGATCTCGCTTATCCGCCGCAATATCGGCGGGGACGAGGGTGCGCTGGCTGTTTCGATGCTGTTCGGCGACAGCTCTCTTTTATCGGCTGAGCTTGAGGAAGCGGTGATAATAAGCGGCACGGCGCACTTCACCGCGGTTTCGGGAACGCATTTCGCGATATTCTTCGCCATTTTGCTGGAGCTTATGGCGGGAAAGCACAAAATGGCGCGGGCAGCTATCTCGTTAGTGCTTGTGCCGGTCGCGGTGATATTTTTCGGAGCGTCCGCGTCGGTCATCCGCTCTGCGATAATGCTGGCAATATGCAACTGCGCTCCGCTTCTCGGGAGAAAGCCCGAAACGCTGAACTCCCTGTGCTTCGCGGTGGTGGCTATGACCGCGACCTCTCCCGCCGTGATACTTAACGCGGGATTCCAGATGTCGGTGCTGGGCGTGTTCGGAACGGCTATCGTGGGCGAAAGATTCTACTCGGAATCAAGGCTGCGGTTGCCCGGGCGGCTCAAGCGCATGGGCTGCGTGATAAAGCCCGTGATAGTTTCCGCCTGCGCGGTCGTCTGCACCGCTCCGGTGGTACTGTATTTCTTCGGGGGAGTATCCCTCGCGGGCGCTTTCACCTCGGCGCTGCTTATTCCGTTTATAGCGGCGGTAATGCTGTTCGCGATACTGGCGGGTATAACGGGAATGCCCGCTCTGCTCGTTCCCGCGGCTGTTCTTATGAAAATTATCTGCGCGGTGATAAAATTTATCGGCGGATCCGGAAGCCTGTGGCTGCCTATGGATTTTGACGGCGCGGTACTGCTCGCGCTGATCTGCGCGGCGCTTATCTCGCTGGCGGGGATAGCTCCGAAAAAGCTGTTCGGGTACGGAACGGGCGGATTCGCGGCGCTGCTGCTCACCTCGCTTACGATATGCGCCGTGCTGCGCTCCTCCCGCTGCAGGATCGAGCTTATATCCGACGGCAGCAGCGGAGCGGCGGCGGTGATCTCAAAAAATACCGCTGTCGTTTACATCGCGGGAACAGGCGCGGGCTTTACCGGCGAGCTTTCGGAGGCTCTGAGGAAAAACGGCGTTCTGGAGATCGAATGTATCATTGCTCCCGAATTGGACAGCTGCGGCGCGGTGACCATAGGGCATATAGCGGATATGATACCGACAAGAACGATATATTCCCCCTACATGCCGGAAAGACTGTGCCCCGAAAGCGACGTTATCCGCGGATCGGCGGAATATATCTCGGCAGGAGGTATAACGATCTCCGCGGCAAAGACCGGCGACACACTGAATAATGCGGATATCGTGATGTACAGCGGATATGTGCGCTCCGTGCCGGAAAACAGCGCGGGTCTGGCGGTATATCTGTCCTCAACGCAGCGGGAGCTGCCCGAAAACGGGATCAATATTTCCGCAACAAATTTTGAGATAGAATTGGAGAGTATCGGTGAAATAATAATTCGCTGATAAACAAAAATATGGCTGAATTTATATCCGCTCCGCTCGCGCTGGCGGCGGAGCAATTTGCGAAGCTCCCCGGGATAGGTATCAAGACCGCCCAGCGGCTGGCGTATTTTATGCTCAATCTTCCCGCGGAGGAAGTAGACGAGTTCGCGGAATCGCTGGTGAAAGCTCGCCGCGGCGTGCAGCTCTGCGGCTGCTGCCAGAATTTCACGGACAGGGAGCTGTGCGAGCTCTGCGCGGACGACAACCGCGACAAGAGCGTGATCTGCGTGGTGGAATCCCCTAAGGACGTTTCCGCGTTTGAGCGCGCGGGCGGCTTCGAGGGAGTTTACCATGTGCTGCACGGGCTGCTTTCCCCTATGGACGGCATCACCGCGGAAAATCTTAAAATAAAGGAGCTCCTCGCGCGGCTGGGCGACGCGAAAGAGGTCATCATGGCGACAAATCCCACCGTTGAGGGTGAGGCTACCGCCATGTATATCGGACGGCTGATAAAGCCTATGGGGATCAAGGTCTCCAGGCTTGCCTACGGGCTGCCCGCGGGCTCGGCGCTGGAGTTCGCGGACGACGTAACGCTGCTTAAGGCGCTTGAGAACCGCAACGAGCTGTGAAAGATCCCCGCGGTAAAGCGGGGATACAGTCTGTATATAAAGTGTTGATGAGAAGCAAATAATTTAAATGGGAATTTCAAAATTTCCGCAAGCGCTCCTCGGTCACTCACTTCGTTCGCTCCCTGCGGGCGATTGCGGAAACCGTGCAGCATTTTGCCATTAAGGCAAAATGCGCACTTTTTGAAATTCTGATGCGTGGGCTTTATGCTTCAATAGCCTTTATTCAATTTCAAATTCCGCTGCCGAGCCCTCGACTACCAGCCGATAAGTCCCCTTTGGCAGATCGCCGTACCGGGAATACTCATATTGCTTTTCACGGCTTTCGCCCGCGGGAAGCAGCCACGCTATATCAATAAAAGCAATGTCCTCCTTCGCGGGGATATCGTACCACTCGCCGTTTATCTTCGCCTGAACGGAGAAGTACTCCGAATAGCCGTTTTCCTCGTCGGTGGTGTTGGCGAGCTTCGCCGTGATAACGCCGCCGCTGTGCTCGGTTATCTCGATCGACAGCCCGCGCGGCTTCAGCTCCTCCGCCTTGTTGAGATACTTCACGTCCCACTCTCCGCGGTTGGCGAGATAATATCGGTTAGGGAGATGATTTCCCTCCATTTTGTATCCCGAGTCCTCCCATGGATAATCGGTCAAAAGTCCATCGAAAGCGACATCGGTGTTCATAGCAAAGAAATATACCGAGCCCGACGTGTCAACGCAGTAGTTATCTATCCACGTAATATCTATCCTTTCTCCCTCAGCGCCAAAAATATTCAGCGCGTACATGGGCGAATCCGCCAATTCGTCGATCTCGGAAATATCCGCCGTATACAACTGTAAATTGAAAAGGTCAATTATCTCCTGCTCCTGTTCCGTGTCGTAAAGATATTTCACCTCTGTGCTGCTGCCGTCATATTTGTAAACAGCCAGAGCGCTGTTTTCGGGACTTGCTCCATCAAACAGCTTGACAGAGACGGGCTCTCTGTCATTAAACACGGGATCAAATTGCGGATTTTGATTTTTTGTGCAGCCCGACACGCCTATCGTAAGAGCCGCAATTAAAAATAATGTCAATTTTTTCATGGTATGCTCCTTTCGGGATCGAATTTCCCTTTTAACAATAAAACCAAGCAGCCTACGAAAAGGCTGCAAAAAATATTGACAAATTTTTACGGCGGAGTTCAAGGAGCAGGCTTCCGCTGCACTGTCTGCGGCGGCACAGCTTAATTATCATTATCTATTCTGCATTTTAATTTGTGTTCGGTCTTTATTCAATTTCAAATTCCGCCGCCGAGCCCTCGATCACCAGCCGATATGTTCCCTTTGGCAGATCGCCGTACCAAGAATACCCGTAGGTCTTTTCAACGCTTGCTTCGGCTGGAAGAATAATACCAACCGCTGGGGTAAGCACGACCTCTTTTGCGGGAACATCGTATCATTCCCCGTCAATGAGCACCTGCATACGGTATCCTACTCCATACATAAGCTCCTCATTTGTCGTATTGGTTAGCGTTGCCGTGATAACCTCGCCGACAGAGATCACCTCTGCGTCAATGCCCTCCGGAACAGGCTCTTCGCTTTTATTGAGATACCTCGCGTCCCACTCTCCGCGGTTGGCAAAATAATATCTGTTAGGAAGCACGTTGCCGCTCCATTCAGTAATCTCCCATTCATAACCGTCCGTCAGCTCCGCGAAAAAATCATCGCCTATATCCGTAAAATAAACCTCTCCCGATCCGGTAACGCAGAATCCGTCCTGCCACGTCAGCCGGATAGTCCAGCCATCGCTGCCGCCGATATCAATGCTGTACATATTTCCGTCAAGACCGTCAAGCTCGGACAACTCCGCAGCGTAAACCGCGCGTTCATTTACCGCGTTGATGATCTCCCGCTTCTGTTCGTCGTTGAACAGCAGCTGTCTTTCGGTCATCTCGCCGTTATAAGCGCAGAAAGTAAGCGCACTTCTCTCGGGACACGCCCCGTCAAGCAGCTTTACATCGGAAAGCTCCCTTTCGGGAACAGGCTCACCCCTATTTTCGGTTTTTGCACAGCCTGTCATTACCAATGTTAAAGCCGCAAGCATTAAAACGATTTTTTTCAAGATAGTTTCTCCCTTTCAATAAATTTTAAGGAGGTAATGTTATGACACGTTTAAGGATACGCTTTCATGGAAGAGTGCAGGGCGTGGGCTTTCGCTACACCGCCTGCCATATCGCGCAGGGGCTCGGGCTTACCGGTTGGGTGGAGAACTGCCCCGACGGCACCGTGCTGTGCGAGGTGCAGGGGAACAGAATTTCAATTGATGAAATGCTCGGGAAGCTATACTCGACGGATCGTTACATCAACATAACCAACATTGAAACAGAGGAGATCCCCGTCAAGCAAGAGGAGCGCGGCTTCGGGGTGCGCGGCTATTAAAGCAGCTTCTCAATATTATTGAGATCGCGGATCGTGAAGTCCTGCCCGAATTTTGCGCCGCGGTCGTTCCTGTCGATCAGCGCGGAACGGCAGCCGAAGCGCTTCGCTACCAGGATATCCTTTTCCTCGTCCCCGACAAAAAGCATATCCTGCGCGTCCGTCCCGAATTTCTCCGCGATGTCGCGCAGACCCTTGGGATTGGGCTTTCTCATGCCGCAGGACGCCGAGGAAACATACATATCAAAATAGGGCAGCAGCTCGGGGAAGTAGCTGCGGTGCAGCTCGTCGGGCATTCCCGTGGCAACGTCGGTGAGAGTGCAGATAGTTGTCCCAAGCGCCTTGAGCCGCTCCAACGCGGGGATAGAATCGGGATAAATATAGGGGGTGAGCTTCATATTCTCAAAAAACGCGGATATGACCTCGCTCGGCTCAAATTCGCAGTTCCAATGCTCCGTTGCCCTGCCGAAAATATGCTCGGGGGTATAATCGACCTCGCGGTAGTTTACCTTTGGGTTGAACTGCCGCAGCACCTCTACCGCCTTTGCGATATCATCATCGGTCAGCGGCAGCGAGAGCCGCTCCCGTACATATCCGAACGCTCCCTCATAATAATCCAGCCATACGTACGGCATATTGCGGTACTCCATAAGCGTGCCGCCGATATCAAAAACGATCATATTCCTCCCGATCATCTGTATGCGCTCACTATCTCGTCCATCTTGCCCGCGTCCTCGGCTACCTCGCCCGCGATCTCGCCGCTCTCCACGGCGGTTTGCAGCGTGCGGCTGACAATTCCGGATATGGTATCCATCTGACCGCGCACCCGCATGATGGAAGCCGCCTGGCGCTCGGAAAGCTCCGCCATTTTTCTCGCGTGAGCCGCGCTCTCCTCGGCGGATTCTATCACCGCGCCCATTTTCTCCGCGGCTTTGTCCGCAAGCTCGCGGCCCTTTTCAACGGAATCGATCGACGCCTGGATAAGAGCCGACGTGCCGCGCACTGTCTCGGCGCTCTTGTTGGCGAGATTTCTTACCTCGTCGGCTACCACCGCGAAGCCCTTGCCCGCTTCACCCGCGCGGGCGGCCTCTATCGCGGCGTTGAGCGCGAGAATGTTGGTCTGGAACGCGATATCCTCAATGGTCTTGATTATGCCCTCTATCTTGTTGGAAGCGTCGGTGATCTCCGACATCGCGGACATCATATTCTGCATTTCCGCGTTGCTCTCCTTGACAAGCTCCATACTTTTCAGCGCGACAAGCGAAGCCTTTTCGGATTCCGCCTGTCCGTTTTCCGTTTCGGCGGTTATCTCGTCAATGCTCTCAGAGGCTTCGCGGATAGTCTGCTCCTGCTCCGAAGCGGCGGCGTTGATCTCGGCGGATATCTTAAGCATATGCTCCGACGAGCTGCTTACCTCCTGTGAGATAAGCGCAATCTGCTCAACAACGCTGTATTGCCGCTTCACCATCGACTCGCCCGCGTCGACCTGCTCGCGCACCTTTACCACAAGTTCGTCTGCCTCATGCTTTGCCTTTTCGGCTTCTCCGATAAACTTACGGCTGCACCCGACAAGATACAATATCACCGCCGCGCCCACGTTTACACCGAGAATTCCCTTGATGATAAACTCCAGCTCCATGCCGCTGTAAAAGAAGTCTCTGAAAAAAACGCCGGCAAGCGCCGCCGCGTCCATGATAGCCCAATGTATGATAAGATTATTTTTGCTGTAATATATCGCGGCAATAGTCATCGAAGCCAGCATAAGCGGGAACATACCGTGCAGCTCATGCTTTGCTGCCGACATTACTATTATGATAATAAGCTGCGCCTGCGACATGATCGTTCCGCGCAGCGTGACGGTCGTGCTGTTTTTGAGCAGAAGCAGCGTACCGCCGACCGCTCCGCCCGCCAGCGCGATAATTATTCCCAGAACGACCGTACCCGAAATGATGTTGACAAGCCCGAATGCTACGCATACTCCCAGTACGATACAAATATGTACCTTGACCATGGTCTCATTTGCGCGGCTTCCCGCGGCAGAAGTATTTCCCGACATAAAATGTTCTCCAATCTTTATTTAAAGCAAATTCTCGCACCGTGCAGAACAAGTCCGCACTAGCCCGCTATGAAAACTCCGCTTCGCTCCGTTTTCACAGCGGCTTGCGAAATTTGCCCTGCGTTTATTATA
>CAZKJC010000139.1:0-7512 GCA_964552995.1 uncultured Ruminococcus sp. | reverse complement strand
GCAGCAAAATTTTTCGCAACAAGCTCCCAAAGCGGAGCGAATGCGGAGCTTTGGGGGCGCGGTAGGCGAACGAAGTTCGCCGGTGCGAAAAATTTTTTTAAGATAAGGAGACAATATGCTGGAGATCAAGAATATAACGAAGGATTATACGGCGGGGAACGACGTTGTTCACGCGCTGAGGGACGTGTCGATATGCTTTCGCGAGAGCGAGCTGGTGTCGGTACTGGGGCACTCGGGGTGCGGAAAGACGACGCTGCTTAATATTATCGGAGGGCTGGATCAATACACATCGGGCGATCTGGTGATAAACGGAAAGTCCACTAAGCAGTTCAAGGCGCGGGACTGGGATACTTATCGTAATCATTCGGTGGGATTTATATTCCAGAGCTATAATCTTATCCCGCACCAGACGGTGCTGTCGAATGTGGAGCTCGCGCTGACGCTCTCAGGCGTGTCCAAATCGGAGCGCAGGCAGAGGGCAAAGGAAGCGCTGGAAAAGGTGGGACTGGGAGATCAGCTCAACAAGCGCCCGAATCAGATGTCGGGCGGACAGATGCAGCGCGTGGCTATCGCGAGAGCGCTGGTGAACGATCCGGATATATTACTTGCCGACGAGCCCACCGGCGCGCTGGACAGCGAGACCTCGGTGCAGATAATGGAGCTTGTCAAGGAGATCGCCAGAGACAGGCTGGTAATTATGGTGACGCATAATCCGGAGCTCGCGGAGAAGTATTCGACAAGGATAGTGAAGCTGCTGGACGGCAGGATAGTCGGCGACACCATGCCCTTTGACGGCAAGACCGAGGAAGAGAAGAAGCCCGCGGTAAACAAGGGTAAGAAAAAGACCTCAATGTCCTTCGCTACGGCTCTGGCGCTGTCGCGGAACAATCTTCTCACGAAAAAGGGGCGGACTTTTCTCACGTCGTTTGCGGGAAGTATAGGTATCATAGGCATAGCGCTGATACTTTCGCTTTCAAACGGAGTTCAGGCATATATTGACAGTGTGGAGCGCTCAACGCTCTCCTCCTACCCTATCTCAATACAGCAGGAAACGGTGGATTACTCCAGCCTTATGCAGTCGATGATGGGAATACGCGAGGACAGCTTTGAGGGCAGGGAGGAAAACCGCGTCTACACCAACGATATCTCCACGGAAATGATGAAAACCATGCTTTCGGAGCTTCAGACCAACAATCTCGCGGAGTTCAAGGAATACATAGAGAGTAATCCGGACAATATTCTGGATAACGTTTCGGAGATACAGTACAGCTACTCCCCCTCGCTTTATATTTACGGGAGAGACCTGAACGACAATATTCTGCGCGTCAATCCCTCAACGGTAATGCAGGCGATGATGGGCGAGAGCATGGCTAACACCATCGCGCAGATGGATTCCACCTACTCCTCGCTTATGGGCGGAGGAATGTCTATGAGCGGAGCTGACGTGTGGAGCGAGCTGCTGGGGAATGATATTATAAGAGAACAGTACGAGGTGTTGGCGGGACGGCTCCCCGAGAGCTACAGCGAGGTCGTGCTCATAGTAAACGAGCACAACGAGCTGTCCGACATAACGCTGTACGCGCTGGGTCTGCGCGACCAGTCGGAGCTTAACGGCATGATGGCTTCCGTTATGGCGGGCGAGAGCTTCGATCTTGACACGGGCGATATGTCCTTCAGCTATGACGAGCTGCTTGATATGTCGTTCCGTCTGCTTACCCCCTCGGATTTTTACGGCGAAAACGACGAGGGCGGCTATGACAATATGAGCAAGGACGAGGAGTTTATGGCGGAGGCGCTGGAAAACGCTCCCGAAATAAAGGTGGTCGGCATAGTGCGCCCCGACGGGGATTCACTTTTAAGCTCCGCGACCAACGGCGGCATAGGCTACACCCACGCCCTGACGGAATTTATGATAAACAGGACGAACGAGAGCGCTCTGGTAAAGGCGCAAAAAGCCGATCCCGACGTGGACGTTTTCACCGGAATAGAGTTCCCCAAGGACGACGAGGTCCCCGAGGAGCCTATGTCACAGGAAGAGGCGATGTCCATGATAATGGGCATGATGAGCGAGGAGCAGCTCATGCAGCTTTCGCAGGGCATTATGGGATCGCTCACGCAGGAGCAGCAGATGGAGCTTATGCAGCTCCCCGCCGAGCAGCAGATGGCGGCGATGATGGGCATGGCAGACCCCGCGCAGCTCTCAATGCAGTTTATGAACGTAATGACCGCGGAGCAGCTCACCGAGCTTATGTCACTCACCCAGGAGCCCGAGAGCACCGAGGCTACCTATGACGGAAACCTTGAGCTGCTGGGCGTTGCCGATCTCGCCAAGCCAAGCTCCATATCCATCTACGCCAAGGACTTCGACGGCAAGGAAGCCGTAACGCAGTTCATCTCCGACTACAACAACTCAAAGGTAGCCGACGACAAGCAGGAGGACGTTATCAACTACACCGACTACATCGGTTTGATGATTTCCTCCGTCAGCACCATCATCGATTCCATCTCCTATATTCTTATCGCTTTCGTTGCGATATCGCTGGTGGTATCCTCCATCATGATAGGCATTATCACCTACATTTCCGTTCTTGAGAGAACAAAGGAGATCGGTATTCTGCGCGCTATCGGAGCATCCAAGCGCGATATCTCACGCGTGTTCAACGCCGAAACGCTTATAGTGGGATTTTCCGCGGGAGCTATCGGAATTATCGTGACTCTGGTGCTCAATATACCGATAAACATCATAATAGAGCACCTTACCGACATCGCCAATATGTCCAAGCTGCCTTGGCAGGGCGGGATTATCCTCGTGATTATCAGTATGCTGCTTACGCTTATCGCGGGACTGTTCCCCGCAAAGGTCGCGGCGAACAAGGACCCCGTGGAGGCTCTGCGGACGGAATAATAAACAGATCGATCCCGCGGGACATTGCCCGCGGGATTTTTGTCTGTATACAAAGTGTTGATCTAAGCTATTATGCGGTTAAATTATGTTGACGAGGAGTAAATGATTTAAAAGAATTTCAAAATTCCCGCAAGCGATCCTCAGTCGCTCACTATGTTCGCTCCTTGCGGTCGATTGCGGGAACCGTGCCGCATTTGCCATTAAGGCAAATGCGCACTTTTTGAAATTCTCCTGCGTGGGCATTATGTTGAGCTTTTTTGCGTGTGCTTTAATGCGTGGGCGTTTTGTGGATTTGCGCTGTGTGCCCCTATATGCGCGGGCGTTATGTTGCATTATATCAGCTTATCAAAATTTTTTGCATATTCTTCAAGGCTATCCGCGTAATGATCCGCGATAGCGCGAAGCTCCTCCTGCCGCGGCTCGCCGATATCCCTTACCGCCGCGACCGCAAAGCCCGCTCTTTTAGCCGTTTCCGCCGCATGGAGGGAATCCTCGAAAACCAGCGTTTCCGCCGCTGTTCCGCCCGCCATGCGCGCCGCCGCAAGGTATACCGCGGGGGAATGCTTGCCGCCGTATTTCCCGCAGCTTGCCAGCCCCTTGAAATACTTCATCAGCCCCTGACGCTCCAGCGCCGCCCGCGACAGCTCCTCGTCTCCAGCCGTGGCAAGACACATTGAGATACCGCGCTCCGACAGCGCTTGCAGAAGCTCGGGCGCACCCTGCTTCGGAGCTGCCTCATATCTGTAAAAGTCCGATATTATCAGCTTTAGCCCGCCGAGTATTCCCGCCGCCGTTTCCTCCGGAAGATACTCCCGCCCGAGAAGCTCCGCGCCCTCCTCCAGGGACAGCCGAAGCAGCCTGTCCGAAAGCCCGCCGCGCGGCGTTATCCCGCGGGAGCGGAGGAAACGTTCGCCAAGCTCCGCCCACATCGGGGAGCTGTCCAGCAGCGTGCCGTCAATATCAAAAATAGCAGTATTTATCATAAACGCGCATTTTTATGACCTTCCGGTCACAATGAAAACCTTTCCTTTATCATCTTCGCTACGACGTCCGGAGCAAGCTCCGAATTATCGATCCTGATATAGTTTTCAAATTTGATCTCGCCGTCATAGCTTTCAAGACGGTACTTGCTGTCGTCATTGATAAGCCTTTGATTTGATATCTCCACATCTCTTTTGGACGCTTTGTTTTTCAGGCGGTTTTCCGTGACGTTTCTTTGCAGACGGACTTCGCGGGGAGCAACAAGCTCCACATAATAAAACTCCGTACCATACGGTCTGAAAATATCCTTGACATATTCGATGTAATCCCAATCGGACTGCATATCAAACGCCCACATATATGTAAATATCATTCCGTATTTGTCGGATTTTGCGAATTCCTCAAAAATGACATGCCTTAGCCTGCTTATCGCCGTTCCGTTGAAATCGCCGAATATTTCAAGCACCGGTTCGATGGTCATGTGATTGTGGAACAGCCTCAGGTCGGTTATTTTCATAAGCTCCTGACCCACGGTCATTTTGCCGACGGCGGCGTTGCCGATTATAAATACGAGCTTCATAAATATGGACTCCTCTCTTTTTGGATATAGAACGTTGAAAGCTCCTCGGTCAATTCATATAGATCGTGAAATCAATATCCGCGGCAAGGGAATTTTCCGTTTCGTCAAGATACGATCTTATGGCGGGGATATCATCTCCCAGTCCTTTAAGTTTTTCCAGTTTATTGCTCCACAAAGGCTTTAAGCAGCGGTACAGCAAAAGCGCCGCGCTCTTTTCGCTCTCCGAAAAACGGTAATATTCGCTGACGATCTTCAGCGTGTTAAAGATTGCGTTCAGTTCCTTTTGATAGCCGTCGGTGTGCGTTTCACGAAACAGATAATTCAAAAAGACCTCTTTACCGCAAAGGTTGAAATCCATCACCCCGATAAATTTCCCGTCCTCGTCAAGCAGTATATTGCTTGAGTTTAAGTCTGCCTGAAAAACCGAGGTCGGCAGATCCCCGTAGATACGTTCCAGCGCTTTTCTGTTTTCCGTCCACAGCTCCCATATTTTTTGAAGCCGCGGCTGAAGCTCGTCGGGGAGCGTTCGGGCATACTTCTCCCACTCCAGCGCGTTTTCCAGTACCTCGTCCGTTTTGTCGCTCGGACAAAACGTCTCAAACAGGCAGTAGCCCGACGGGTATTCCGTATACGCAAGATGTTCGGACGCTATTTTTGCTGTCATTATCCAGGCTTCCCTCATATATTCGGCGGCATTGACCCCCTCAAAGGAATCCGCCGCGCGGTAGGGCGAGTATTCCTCCGCGTAGGCTACGCAGCTGCGCCCCTTGTAAAATACCGAGGGGTAATTTCCCGCTTTGTCGGGGATTATTTTCGGACAATAATACCCCAGCCCGCGGTATTCCTCGACGGTTCTCCGCCACATATCTATTTTTTCTGGAAATGTAAAATCGTTGTCGGTGAGCTTTATCATAATTTTTTCGCCCGCCGCGGTCTCCGCGGCAACGGCTTCGCGGAAATCCTCGTCGCCGCGGCTCGTGTTTATGGTTTTGAACGAGATCGGCTCGGCATCGAAAAACAGACGGAATATGTCGGTCAGTTCCCTTATTAAGCCAGGGCTGTCGACCTGTATTGCGCTTTCAGCTCGGGAGTTCAGACTTCTCACCTTCTTACAATTTACCGCCCAAAGAGGATTTGCTCTTTGGGCGGTTCGGCATTTTATGACGTTCAGATGCTTGCGGAGTAGTTGGGGGCTTCCTTGGTTATGTAGATATCGTGCGGGTGGGATTCCTTAAGACCCGCGCCGGTGATCTTGACAAACTCCGCTCTCTCCTGCAATTCGGGTATAGTGGGGCAGCCGCAGTAGCCCATACCGCTTCTGATACCGCCGACAAGCTGGAAGATGGTGTCCGCGACCGCTCCCTTGTAGGGAACGCGACCCTCTACGCCCTCGGGAACGAGCTTTTTGTTCTTGTCCTGGAAATATCTGTCGGCAGAGCCCTTTTTCATTGCCGCAAGGCTTCCCATACCGCGGTAGACCTTGAAGCTCCTGCCCTGGTATATCTCAACGTCCCCGGGAGCCTCCTCGCAGCCCGCCAGCAGCGACCCGAGCATAACTACGTTTGCGCCCGCCGCCAGAGCCTTTACGATATCTCCCGAATACTTTATGCCGCCGTCCGCGATAACGGGAACGCCGTATTTAGCCGCCGCACACGCGCAGTCGTAAACCGCCGTGATCTGCGGCACGCCGATACCCGCCACAACGCGTGTGGTGCATATCGAGCCGGGACCTATACCGACCTTTACCGCGTCCGCGCCGGCCTTTATGAGGTCCTCCGCAGCCGCCGCGGTCGCGACGTTGCCCGCGATGATGGGCGTATCGGGGAACGCGTTCTTGATCCTGTCCAGCGCGTCCATGATGTTCTTGCTGTGACCGTGGGCGGAATCCAGCACCAGCACGTCCGCCTGCGCCTTGATGAGAGCGCCCGCTCTCTCCAGAACGTCGGGAGTAATGCCGATAGCCGCGCCGCACAGCAGTCTGCCCGACTCGTCGCGGGCGGTGTTGGGATACTGTACCGCCTTTTCTATATCCTTTATGGTTATCAGACCCTTAAGATATCCGTCGCCGTCCACCAGAGGGAGCTTCTCTATCTTGTTGCGCCTGAGTATTTCCTGAGCCTGTGCCAGAGTTGTACCTACGGGAGCTGTTATGAGGTGCTCGCTTGTCATTACCTCGCCGATCTTCTGATTGGGATCAGAGATAAAGCGCAGATCGCGGTTGGTGAATATTCCCACCAGCTTGCCGTTCTCCACGATCGGAACGCCCGATATCTTGTATTTCCCCATCAGACCGTCCGCGTCGGAAACGGTATCGCTTGGCGAGAGGAAAAAGGGGTTGACGATAACTCCGTTTTCGGAGCGCTTTACCTTATCCACCTCGTCCACCTGCTGCTCGATGGACATATTTTTATGTATGATACCGATACCGCCCTCGCGCGCTATCGCTATCGCCATTCTGGACTCGGTAACGGTGTCCATTGCCGAGGTCATTATGGGCGTGTTGAGCGTGATCTTCTTGGTGAGATTGGTCTTGATATCGATCATGTTCGGCGTTACCTCGCTTTTCGCGGGGATAAGCAGAACGTCGTCAAAGGTAAGCCCCTCCTTGATGAATTTCTCCGAGTAGTTACAATTCAGCATCTGATTTCCTCACTTTCATGTTCTGTTGTCGCAGCCGCCCTTGATTATGAAAAGAAGCCACGAAAAGCATAGCTTCTTTGGCTTCGGGTCTACAAACGGATATATACGGGAGCGTTCGGGAAAACTGCTGTTGTCGGCAGCGTCATTATACCGCGCCTTGATTTATGATTAACAGTATTATACCACCAAACCCGACTTTTTTCAACCCAAACTTTAGAGAAAAAATAAACAAATATATTTATTTTTTTTCGCGCGGTTTGAACATTTTATGCACTTATACAAAAAAATCCGAAAAATTGCAAAATGCTTATTGACTTAACGGGATATTTATTATAGAATATATATGTATGGTGTGAAACGGTTGAGACCGGAATGGATTTTGCCGAGGAGGTCGCGGTTGTGAATA
>CAZKJC010000138.1:0-7595 GCA_964552995.1 uncultured Ruminococcus sp. | reverse complement strand
ACCGAAACGGGCGCGCATTTCTATGAGTATTTCAAGAGCGACGTGCCAAACAGACTGCTGTTCCAGGCTCGCTCCAACTGGGGTGTGGGCGATCAGGGCTCTGTAAGCGTCACCGCAAGGAATTTCAGAATATCCGACGGCAGGAGCGTTACGGCTGTGCCTACCGTGGAGGTTTCCGCGCCCGAAAGCACCGAGCCTGCGGGATCGGGCGAAGTTACCGCGCCTGTATCGAGCAGCACTCCCGCTCCGGATACACCCGCTCCGGATACTTCCGCGCCGGAGCCCGTAACCTCCGTGACATCCATACAGACGGCGTCGGCGGCGTCGACCTCGATCAACTACGCGGAAATGATGACTGCTCCCGACTCGGAAAAGTCCACCGCCATGGTGTTTATCATAATCATCGCCATAGCGGCAGTTGTGGTAGCGGGCGTTGTTGTGGGATATCTTATCTACAAGAAGAAAAAATATTACTAATATCTTATTTTACAGAAAGGGATTCGCTTCATGGATAAATTGGTCGCATTTTTCAAAAACGCCTGGTTCAGACGCGGAGTAGCCGTCGTTTGCTGGGGATATACCGCGCTTATGGTGTGGATCGCCTGGCTCACCTTTGGCTACTATTTTGAGTTTGAGAACGCAACTTCCCTTTTTGTATTGTATCTTTTTGTCAATATCGCGGCGCTGGGGTTGATGATTTTAAGCCGCAAGCAGGTCATAACGATGATAAACTGTATGATCCTGCCGCCGATAATATTTACGATCGTCATTTTCGGCTTCGGGAACTGGTATATAATTCTGCCGCCGCTGGCGGTGGTCATAGCCATGTTCTTTATCAACGCCGCCAACGAAACGCTTAAGACCGTGCTGGGAACGTTCTATCTGCTGATGTATGTTATCGGCGTGGTGGCGTATATCGCGATAAATCTCTTTATGGGAAAAATGACCGTTACGGGGCTTGATCTGACCCTGCGCGACGCGGATTATGAAAAGCTTTCGCCCTCGGGAGATTACCGCATAGTGCGTTATGTGGATCGCCCGGGAGAGCGCCGCACCGCTCAGTATTATATCGAAGAGACAGCCGAGGACGTTGAGATACCCTTTGGGCTCTGCAAGAAGGTTTTCGGCAGTATGCACGTTCATACCGCCAGCTACGGCGGAAAATCCGACGATCCGATATTCTGGACAAGGGCGGAGATAGACGGACTTAAGGCCGAGGTGCTGGACGTTGAGGGAAGTATCAGAGTGAACCCGCTGACGGTAAAAAAGACCTCCGAGGAGGAAGAGGGTATCCCCGTATTTACGGGGATCGCTTCGGGCAGCGAGGAAACTCCCGAGGCAGAGGATAAGACCGCTGAAGCCGTCACGGCGGAGTAGCGGGGGAAAGGAATCGTTGGAATGGAAAGAGTTTTAAGGCTTGTCGGAAAGACATCTAACGAGATATTCCTGCTTCGCTATCCCCAGACGCTCACGACCTTCTGCGAGTACGATCTGACATATTTTGTCGAAAACGCGACGGAGGTGTGCAACGAGGCTCTTAAAAGCGGCGAGCTTGACGTTGACAGGGTGACGGAGCTCAGAAACTCCCTTAAAAATCTTCATATTTATGTAGAGCACCATATACGGACGATCTACGACAAGATCGTGCTGGACTGCTGGATAGACTATGTCTGCCGCCGCGACAACGTGGGGACGGGCTCGCTGTGGAACAGGTTCATCGGCTGCAAAACGCCCTTTGAGAAGCTGGTTTTCACGCGGCTTTGCGAGTTCAGATACAACAAGGCGATAAATGAGTGGCTGAACCTGGTAAGGGTGCAGGATTACGCTAAAAACAAGGTCAGCTTTATTTTTTCAAAGAATCTTAAAAGCGCGGAGGACGCCGCCGCACGGAGAAACTATTTCGATCTGATTTTCAGCGTGACAGCCAAGGAGCTTGGCTGCCGCATTGAGGATATGGCTGAAACCAAGGTTTTCTCTATCGGCAGAGTGCCTACCGCGCCCTATATGTTTCCTAATATTTCCAAGAATATCGTAAAAAATGTGCTGGCGGATTTCGATTATGACGACGACTATTCCAACTCAAACGGCTACGGCGAGCTTTCCGATCAGATAGCTATGGACGCGTTTCTGCATATGAAAGCGGGGCTGGAGGGAGAATTTGACAGCTACAACATCACCGACAGCAAGATGGAAAAAAATCTTGAAAAGGTGTATATGCCGCTGGGGCTTAAGGCGGCTGTCGATCTGGAGATCGACGCCCTGATAGAGCATGGCGGCTGGCTCGCGCGCTGCAAGCGCTGCGGCAGGTATTATCTGCGGGACGCGGAGCACAGGGAGGAGTTCTGCTCGCTGCCGAACCCCGGTGGGAAAACCTGCCTTGAGATATACGAGATCGAAAATCCCAAGCCGAAATTCCCGCCGGAGCTGGAGAAAAAGTGCGGCGAGATAACCGACGAGATGTACGACAGGGTCGATAAGACAATGAGCCTGTCGGAATATCAGAAGTGGAAAGCGTATCTGGAATCCATGCGGCGCAAGGTGGAGAACGCCGAGATACCCGCGGAGGATCTGGAGGCATTTATAAGCTACTCCAGGACGCTTGATCTTACGCGCTCGCACCCCGTTGAGGAGGTTCCCAAGAAAAAGCCGCAGGAAACGGGCGAGAGGGTCGTAAAGCCCTTTGTGCCGGAGCGCGTATACCGAAAGGATATAGAACAGCCCCAAAAGCCGCCCGAGGAGCCCGAAGCAGAGCGCGCAAAACGCGAGGGCTTCTTCACTTCGCCGATAGTTCAGCGGCAGAAGAACGAGCGCGGTCCCATCGCCCACATAATCAGAGGCGGAGAGCAGCGCGGGGGAAATACAGCTCCCGCAAATACGTTCCTGCCCTTTGGGGAGAGCCTGCCCGTACAGCAGCCGAGTGCGCCGCAGTATGAAAATCGGCGCGAGCCCGCTCCGCAAGCGGGTTCAAGAGGAGTTGCCACGGCTGCGCCGCCTCAAACAACATTTCGGAGTGCCGACGATCCGCTTAACGGTGCGGTTTCGGGGGCTTCCGACGCATACCGTTTTCCCGATTTTTCACAAGGGGACGCTCGGGAAAATATCGCGCGGAATACGCATAACAGCGCGGTTAGTGAGGATTCACCAAGTTATGATTATCCCGATTTCTCGGAGAGCGGGGCAGCACGGAGAGAACCCTACAAACCGCTTAACCGTGCGGCTTCAAGACCATCTGACAGCTATGATTTTCCCGATTTTTCCGACCGTGGCGTAACGGAGCAGAACCCGCGCAAGCCGCTTGAACAAGCGGCTTCGGAGCAGTTTAAGGATTACGGATTCCCCGATTTCGCCGACAGGAACGACAGCTCCGAAAACACATATGGTTCGCTTAATGAAGCGCCTTCGAGCGACTTCTCCGAGAGCAGATATCCCGATTTCAGGGACAAGCCCGAGGATATCCCGCAGGAGACGAAGCGCGAGCCCGCGCCGAGCGCTCCGAAAATAATACGAAAGAATGCGGCGGCTATCTCGGCTTACGGAAAGATGGCGGGCGCTGTGGGAAGTCCTGCGCCCGAGTTTGAGAGGACGACCCGCCCCGAGATCACGGAGCAGTCCCGTCCCGCTCCCGTACCGCAGATCAGTGCCGATCCCGACCCCTTTAAGGACGTGGGCAGCATTTTCGATGTGCTGGAGCAGTCGGAGTCGGATATGAGCGGTCTTACCTCAAGCAGAATATTTGACGATATGGAGCCGCTTGATCTCAGAGAGGCGGAGCGCTCCGCGTCGGAGCCCGCGCCTCTCGCGGAGCCGACTAAGCTGACGACCCGCGAGCCGGACGTTTTTGCCGAGGACGAGCCCGCTCCCGAGTGGGAGGAGGCTCCCGTTACCGCGGAGAATGCTCCGAGAGGTATCTGGACGGAGGAGCGCAATCTGTTCCCCGAAAATCAGACCACAAATTCCGACGAGCAGTCCGAGCTCGCTATGCTCAAGGAGCGCAAGCGCGCAAGAAGCAACAAGACCCAGCGTTTGTTTGACGCGATAATGCGCGAGCCGGACGATAACCCTAATTTCAGAAGAAGGTAATAAAGTTATTTAAGTAAGGAACGTCGAAAAATTAGGCGAAATTACAAATAATTTTGTGCAAATATACAATTGAATTTATCGGCGGAATAGTTTATAATATTGTTAATCGGGCGAGTTTGCTTTCGCCTGCTTATAAATCAAAATTTTGGAGGATTACTAACATGAAGTTAAGAAAGTTTTTGGCAGCGGCTACCACTGCGGTTGTAACTGCTGCAAGCATGAGCGTTTTCGCTTCTGCCGCACCTTCTTTTACTAGACTGGCTGAGGGCGAGGCAATGTTGGGCTTTGGCGATGCAGACTGGAAGGCTTCCGGTTGGGGTAAGGATGAGTCGTCTCTCGATATGTCTTACTTCACAACTGCACAGATCACAGGAAACGGTGTTTATACCGTAGGAATTGATCTTTCTGCTGGCTATGAGAACCTTGCAGGTATTGAGGACGAGGATACCGGTGAGTTGGTTAATTATACCACCGCTAATGGTATCGGTGCTATGGGTATTAATGTATGCTTTGACGCTGATGACGATACATATGATAACTTTGGTATCAACATCACATCTGTTAAGTTTGACGGCGTAGAGTCTATCAAAGCTGGTGCAGTGAGCTACACTAACAATGAGGATGGCGGTAAGAGATGTAACGTTTTCAATCAGTGGGCTAATTATGATGCTTCTAAGGAAGATCATATCACTTCCGATCCCGATGCTGCTACTTCGTTGATGACAGATTTTGCAGGTGAGTGGACTACTTGCGAGGTTACTTTTGAGGTATTTGGTCTTGATGAGGCTGCTGCTCCTGCTCCCGTAGAGGATAACACTCCCGCAGACAACGCTGCTGCCGACAATACTCCCGCTGCTGCTCCCGCAGCAACCGATTCCAAGGGTTCTCCCGACACCGGTGTTGAGGGTATTGCTGCTGTTGCAGGTCTTGCAGTAGTTGCAGGCGGCGCACTGGCTATCGCTAAGAAGAGAAAGTAATTTCTTGAAAGCTTAATATTTCGCGGTATCATGCTTTGATACCGCGTTTTATTTTATATAACGATGCCCCGCGGAATTTTTGAGCTCCGCGGGGCATATATTCTTGATGGGATTATGTATCAGCTTAGCTTCTGCAGATCCGCAAGGCATTCCGCGCATACGTTTTTCCCCTTGAAAACCGTAATTCCACCGGCGTTAGCGCAAAAGGTGCAGGCGGGGAGATACTTTTTCAGAATTATCTGATCGTTCTCCACATAAATTTCCAGACTGTCCTTGATCTCGATCCCCAAAGTTCTGCGGAGCTCAATCGGAATAACGATTCTCCCCAGATCATCGACCTTCCTTACAATTCCCGTTGACTTTACCATGATTGTTCCTCCTCATTTAACATCGGGCGCGTGCAGCGATAAACCAGCACTGCACCCTTTATTTTTCTTTATGCAACATTATGTCGCATCTTATTTAAGATTATAACATATTTACATAATTTTGTCAATCAGAAATTACAAAATAACCCAGATTTTGTTATTTTCTTACGACTTTTTTATTCCTTTTTTGTCATATTGTGACATTTGATTTCTGAAAGGGGTGGAAAAATGAAAGTGATCCTGATAGTTCTGCCGCTGATATCGCTGATATTCGCGGCAATAAACGGAAGCGTGGGAGAAATGTCCGCGGCGATACTGGACAGGTCGGGGGATGCGGTAACGCTGGCGATCTCTCTGTGCGGAATAATGTGCTTCTGGTGCGGACTGATGAGGGTCGCAGAGGCGTCGGGGCTGGTGGAAAAGGCGGCTCGGCTGCTCTCGCCGCTGATTTCGCTTCTGTTCGGGGGATTGAAAAAGGGCGGAAAGGCGGCTCAGCTTATCGCGATGAATCTCGCCGCGAATATGCTGGGGCTCGGTAACGCGACAACTCCCCTCGGAATAAACGCCATGCACGCGATAGCGGAGGAGACTGGCGCAGAGGGCTCCGCGGACGATAACATGATAATGCTGACCGTGCTGAACACCGCGAGCCTGCAAATAATCCCCACCACCGCCGCCGCTCTGCGGCAGGCAAACGGCGCGGAAAATCCCATGGAGATACTGCCGTGTGTGTGGATAGTGTCGGTTTATGCGGCGGTCGTGGCTGTTTCGGCGGCTAAAATTATGGGGTGGATATCCCGCCGCCGCTCGGGGCGGGCGCGGGAAAGCGCCCGAAAATAGGCAAAGTCAAGTGAGAGTGAGATAATGAAAGCAACCGATTTTATCATTCCGCTGATAACCGTGGCGATAATGCTGTACGGCGCGGTCAAGCGGGTGGACGTGTTCGCGGTTTTCTGCGAGGGCGCGGAGCAGGGTCTGAAAACCTGTATGGATATCCTTCCCGCGCTGGTGCTGCTGATGGTGTGCATAGGCATGTTTGAGAGCAGCGGCGCGGTGGAGGCGCTGACGGGCCTTCTGAAGCCGCTGTGCGATCTGGTGAGATTTCCGGCGGAGTGTATGCAGATGGTGATCCTGCGCCCGTTTTCCGGCAGCGGAGCTATGGCGGTGTATAACGAGGTTGCCGCCGTGAACGGCGCTGACAGCTTCGCGGAGAGGGTGGCGGCGGTCATGCTCGGTTCGTCGGAAACTACTTTCTATACGATCGCCGTTTATTTTTCCGCGGTAAAGGTGCGCAAGACCCGCTATGCCGTTCCCGCGGCTCTGACCGCCGATCTGACCGCGTGGATCGTCTGCGGGATAACCGTGTATGCGTTTTTCGGGGCGTAAGCCTTGACAAGCACCGCCGACCCGTGATATAATGAATGCAGGCGATATGCTTTGTCTGTGAGTGGTGTTCTTCGCAAAAAATTTAGGAGCATAGCGGAGCTTTTTGCGGACGGCTCGCGAAAAAATATGAAACGGGTGATTTTGTGGAGATACTTGTGGGGGCGGCTGTGATAGTGGTTTTGCTGCTGTGTCTGGGAGTTGATTGGGGTATGATCGCTATGGGGATCATCGGGCTTATCGGGCTTGGTATGGTTCTGCTGGCGATATTTTTTTTGGTGTGCGCCGTGATGCTTCCGAGCGCGGAGAGGGTCACGGCGGTTTTCTCGGAGCTTCGCCGCGGCGACAGGCGCTTTTATGTGGCTTATTATGTTATTGATGATAAGGAGTACCCGAATATTTTCCCGGGGGAGCTTGTCATGCGGGATAGGTTCTACCGTAAGGACAAGCCTGTGCGGGTGCGGCTGCTGCGAAAGATGGGCGTGGTTCTTGATAGGAACGCAATGGGGACTATCTTGGTCGGGTTGGCGGTGAGCCTGCCTGTGAGCGCATTTTTTGTGATCTGTGTGTTGGTCTTTGTGGGAGTGATCTGAGTTTTGGGTATAAATGATAATTTAGTGGAGCAGTTTGTTTTGTTAGATTTGCAATGTGGAACTCCTTTTAATTTGTTAAAGTTGAATTTATATGTTTATCCTCTCTATTATTTTGCGAAAGCGGAGCTTTCACGCGCTCGGTCTGGGGTGAAACCGTAGGGGAGGGGGGAAATCCCCGCTTTTGTCGGATTTTG
>CAZKJC010000137.1:0-7698 GCA_964552995.1 uncultured Ruminococcus sp. | reverse complement strand
TCCCCCGAAGGTGTCAGCCCCGACACGAGCGCGTGAAAGCTCCGCTTTCACATAACATAAGAACGGAGCTACATAATAAATCTAACAAAATAAGCGGGCTAGCATAAATTATCATTTTCAACAGCAAATCTCCCCTTTAACAAAAGTAATTTTTCGCGCCCCCGCGCCATATACTTTTACAGACAAGTTTTACGGGGGGATGCAAATGAATATAAAGGAACGCGCTGTCGCCCTTGACGATCTGCCTCACAGGCATTCCACGATAACCATACGCGACGGACGGGAGATATATGTTGAAAATTGTCGCTGCGTCTGCGGCTGTGACGACAACTTCATCACGCTGTCGGTACACGGAATGAACATCAGAATATCGGGCACGCCGCTGATATTGGAGAGCTTCGGAGCGGAGGGCGTGAAGATATCGGGAAAAATTCATTCTCTTACGATGGAGGAAACATAAATGAATAAAACGGGCGGGAATCAGGGATTTTATCTGGGGCGGGTACAGTTCAGCGGAATTGGCGGGTATCAGGAGAAAATGATCTCGCAGCTTCTCGAGATGGGGATAACTATCCGCGGGGTAAGAGTAAAGGGCGGGATGATCAAGGGAACGGTATCCCCTATGGACTACTACACCGTCGCGGAAACGGCGCGAAAAAACGGCGTGAAGCTCCGCGCCGGAAAGCGCAAGGGTGTGTATTTCACGCTACTGCGCTATCAAAACAGAGTAGGTCTTTATGTGGGAGCGCTGCTGTTCGGGATAATCCTGTCGGTGAATCAGTCCCGCGTTGCCGATATTTACATAGAGGGCGACGCGCCGCGCGGTCAGGTAATGAAGATACTCGAGGACTGCGGTATAACCGAGGGCGCGGACAAGGCAAAGCTCAAGCTCTACAAAGCCGAGCAGCAGCTTATGCTGGGAATAGACAACTGCGCCTGGGCGGACGTGTCCTGCACGGGCTGTCGGGTCACGGTGCATATTGAAACGGGAGTTCCCCTGCCCGAGATCGAGGACAACAGTGCGCCGCGCAATCTTGTAGCGTCGCGGGACGCCGTCGTGATAAGCCGCACCGTGCGTAAGGGAGCTTCGGCGGTAGAGGTGGGCAGCGGAGTACAGGCGGGCGGACTGCTCGTGAGCGGGGTGGTGGAGACCTCCGCGATAGTGCTCAACGGCTCGGAAACCGGCAACATCCTGTTTGTAAGAGCCGACGCGGAGATCATCGGTGAATTCACCGAAACACAGGAATTTTTCGTGCCCTATACCGAAACCGTCCATATAGCGGACGGCGATCAGACGCGATATAAAAGCATCATTTTCGAGGACGACGTTTACCCTCTTTACATCGGAAAAGCATTTAAGGAAAACGCGGTATATTCCGAGGAGACCGCGATAGTGCGGATATTCGGCGAGGAAATGCCGTTCAGAATAAAAACCGGAATATTTACGGAATACCGCGACGCTGACATAACCCGCACCGACGACGACTGCGTAAACGAGCTGAAGCGTCTGAAAGCCGACTATGAGGAGAATTTCTACAAGGATTACGACATAATAAACGTGACCGAGAAATATCTCCCCGAAAAGGACGGGATAAGGCTGATACTTGACTACACCCTGCAAGGCGACATAGCAGAGCCGCAGAGCTTTCAGATAAACGTAGAGAGCGCACCGGAGCCCTTGGACGCCGAAAGCGCTCCCGAGCCGCAAAACGATAACTGAAAACACCGATCCCCCGCGATTACTCACGGGGGATCGGTGCTGGTTTGGTTGGTAATTATATGAAAAGGGTCGGTTAGCGAATTTGGGTTGAACTCTTTCCGTTCAACAATTGTATTATAGACTTTCTGTATGTAATTTAAAGGTTTATTTTGTGAAAATTCGGTGAATTTCTTCACAACTGTTACTTTGCCGTATAGGCGGTGGCGGGTGTTTTAAAATTTAGCTTTCTGAAATATATCCCGCACACGATAAAAGAGATCGCGGAGCTGACGATGACCGCTCCCGCGAATATCAGCGCGGATACCCACACGGGCAGACCGAAGCCGTTGTGCTTTATATCCTCACCCAGCATGAGAATTATTCCGACATAGGGGAACATAGTCACATATACCCCTATGATACCGCCGAACATCATGCGCGAAAGCAGCGAATAGCCGATAATATTCATTCCGCTGCCTATCGCCATAAAAATAAGCGCGTCCGAAAGATAGGCGGCAGAGCCTCCATGCGCCATCACGACCACGAAAAATACCCCGACGGCTATAACCAGCGAGCCTAATGTCAGCCCTATTATAAACATCGGTACGCTCCTTGTGTAAAGCTCCTTTGCGATAGGGCTGGAGCGTATCAGCCTGCACCCGTTTATGCTCACGAACCCGACCGTCGTCGCCATTACCAGAACACAATAGGGTACGATCGGCAAAAAAGCCATCGACATAAGATAATCCTCACTGCCCAACTCTTCCCGACCAACACAGCACACTACCAACAATCCCACAAACAAAACGACCGTGATAAATACGCACCATTTACACCTTAACCAGCTTTTAAACAAATATTCTAACCCTCTCATATTGACTCCTTATTTAAAAAAATTTTCCGCACCGGCGAACTTCGTTCGCCTACCGCGCCCCCAAAGCTCCGTTCCGCTTGCGCTCCACTGCGCTTTGGGGGCTTGTTGCGGAAAATTTTGCCGCGTGGGCTTTATGTTGCTATTTGCGGGCGTTGCTTTTCTGCGCCCACATAACGTTGCTCTTGGCAACTGATTTAAATGTGAATTTTCCGCACCGTGAACTCAACCGCTGCGCGGTGGAGTTCACTAGCTCGCCGTAAAAGCTCCGCCCGCTTCGCGGGCTACGCTTTCAAAGTTTTGTGCAAAAATCACATAATACCTTATGTACTACTTTAATGTTGCACAAAACTTTTCGGCTTGCGGAAAACTCCTGCGTGGGCTTTACGTTGCTCTCTGCGGACGTTTCTTTTCTGCGGGAGCAAAGCGCTGTCGTCCGCTTGCCGTCACGGTTCACGATTCCACTTTTTTTCCGCAACGAGGACGCTGTAAACCGTTCCGATGACGAATACCGCCGTTCCTATTATCGCAAGCGGCAGCACGAACTTCGGCTGCATCTCCATATAGATAAAATTCTCGTCCTCCGGACTTGTAAATCCCACAACAAATCCCATTGAGAAAACGATCGCCATCATTGGCAGGAACATTAAGATAATATTTCTGGCATGCCCGAAAATATTCTGCGCACCCTTGAGCGTCAGCCCCATAAACAATACAAACAGCGACACCATGGGGCTCCACAACCACAGCACCGCCGCCCATACCAGCGCCGCTCCCAACGGATAGATACTGCACACCAATACGGCTCTGCGGAAACGCTTAGCCGAGTCGGGCAGCGAATGAAAATACTTATACCCCGGGGTAACCGCGCGGTTGTAGTTGAACACCATATTGCACGGAATACACCCTATCAACGGGACCATCAGACAGAACATCGGCAAAAATCCCTCACAGAATCCTTTCAGCGCCTCGTTTTCCGTAAATGTCCATACCGCCAGAAATACAAAGAAACAGACCGTCATCGCCAGCGTGTACCACAGCGTGCCTATCATTGCCGATCTTCCCGCGAACATACGGAAATCTCTTACATACTCTCTCATCGTATCTCCTCCGCGTATTTGAGCAGCCCGATGCTTAACTGCTGGAGCGTGGGGCGCTCGCACGCCGCGCCGATCTCCTCCAGCTTTCCGCGGTTTTCCGACAGCGCCAGCCCGTCAAAGGCGGTCTTGTTGCAGCTGTGGGACATAAGCAGCTCCTTTGCGCCCTCGTAATCCTCGGCGTTGCCCCGCGCGAGAACATACTTCTCCTTGAGATCCTCCACAAAGCCCTGCTCGATTATCCTGCCCATATCCATAAACACCGCGTAGTCCGCCGCGTTTTCCATATCCGCTATATTATGCGTTGAGAATATAATGGACTTCTCGCCCTCGCCGTCGTCAAGATATTCCCTCATGCGGTCGCAGAGCCTGTCTCTCATCAGCGGGTCAAGGGAGCTTCCCGGCTCGTCCAGCACCAGCAGCTCCGTTTCACGCGCGAATACCGCCGCGAGCGACGTCCTCATTCTGTTTCCGTCCGACTGCTTGTACATTGCCCTAGCCTTTTTGGTGTGCTCCGTGTCCACCTCAAGCTGCGCGCACAGCTCCTCGAACCTTTTCCTGTCGAAGCTCTTATAGGCTATCTCCATTGATATCGCGATATCCTTGGCCTTCCACCCCTGCGGGAAAAATCCGCTGCTCGCGCAATACCCTATCTTCTCACGCAGCTCCGCGGAATCTATATCCTTATACTTCCCGAAATATGTGACCTCGCCGCTTGTCGCGTGTATTACCCCGCAAAGCGCGTCGATAAGCGTGGTCTTGCCCGCTCCGTTCGCGCCTATCAGCGCGGTTGCGAATCCCTTGGGTATCTCAATATCCAGCGCGCCAAGCGTGAATTTACTGTACCTCTTTGTCAATCCCTTGACCGAAATAATACTCTCCATAACTCTCCTTATTTCAAAAAAATTTTTCGCACCGGCGAACTTCGTTCGCCTACCGCGCCCCCAAAGCTCCGTTCCGCTTCGCTGCACTCCGCTTTGGGAGCTTGTTGCGAAAAATTTTGATGCGTGGGCGAAACGTTGACCTCTGCTAACACTGCTTTGCTCCCCTTGTTTTGGGTAGCTCTCGTCTGTTTATCTCAAAAAATTTTCCGCGTGGGGAAAAGTCGCTTTATCTTACACGGTATATCTTTGCGCCCTCGGCGATTGCCGCGTAGATCTTCTCCAGTTCGTCAATAGCGCTTTTCTCATCAGCATACAGACCGATAACCCCGCCCGAGCCGAACCCGCCGTTTGCCGACAGAACATATTTTTCGCCCTTTGAACCTGTTAAGTTCTTCAACACCTGAATGCTGGTTACCTCTATTATCATTTTCCCATCCTTTGCCATTACCATCATAACCTTTTCCTCCTCAATCCGTGTCATAAAGCACGTTTATCATTTTCAGCAGCTCCTCGCGCGATATCCCCGCGAGCTTTGCGGATTCCATAGCGTTCTGCAAATGCTGCTCCAGCAGCCGCAGGTGCTGCTCCTTTACCATCTCCCTGTCCTGCGCGTTTACAATATAGCCCTTGCCCTGCACAGGAGATATCAAGCCCTCCTCGGAAAGCTGCTCATACGCCTTCATCGTGGTTATAACGCTGATCTTCAGATCACGCGCAAGCCCGCGTATCGACGGCAGATACTCTCCCTCGGATATTTTCCCGCACATGATATCCTCCTTAAACTGCGAGGCTATCTGCTTATAAATGGGAACGTCGCTGTTCTGCAATATCTTCAACCTCTCACTCCTTATCTAAAAGAAATTTTCCGCGACCCGCCCGCCACAGCTTACTCCGCTTCGCTCCGTTACGCTGCGGCAGGCTCTCGCGAAAAATTTCCCTGCGTGGGCGTTTTGTTGCCCTTTGTCGGCGTTGCTTTTGCTGCGCGAGTGAAGCGTCGCTCTTTGCAAATGTTGCTTTTGCTGTGTGAGCTTAACGTTGATTTCAGCTTTCAGTACTCTTGCCGTGCGATTTTGCACAACTAGTTGCCGTAACCTTTTCAGCGTTGGTGGGTGTTCAGATGTGTTTATATGTGATATATACAGTATATATTCTTTTTGACACTTTGTCAAGGGGTTTTTGAAAAAAATTTTAACAGGTAAAAACTCCCCTAACAGGCATTGACATTTCAAGGGATTTGTACTATAATATTTAAAGAGCGAAAAATATCTGAATGACGCTGTTTGGCGTTATTTTTATTTTGTGTGATTTTGGGCTATCTGCCGAGAACCGCACCGATTATCAGCATAAAAGGCTCTGAAAGCCTACAGCAACGCAAAACTTCCGCAGCAAAGCCACATTCGCAAAGAGCGACAGAACGCCCACGCAGGGAAATTTTCCGCGAGAGCCTGCCGCAGCGTAACAAGGTTTTGCGCAACACAGGGGTAAATGGTTAACGCATTATGTGATATTTTGCGCAAAACTCCGCGAAGCGAAGTAAGCTGTGGCAGGCGGGTCGCGGGAAATTTCTTTTAAATCAGGAGACGAGATGGGACATAAAGATACAAGTATAGATATGCTTAACGGGCCTTTGGCGAAAAAGCTGATAATGTTTGCGCTGCCGATATTCGCGAGCAGCTCTTTGCAGCAGCTTTTCAACTCGGCGGACGTGGCGGTGGCGGGACGGTTCGCGCAGGACGGCGCGCTGGCGGCGGTCGGCAGCAACGGCGTTCTGGTGGGATTGTTCGTGAATTTGTTCGTGGGGCTGTCCGTTGGGGCTAATGTGGTAATATCCCAGTTCATAGGGCAGCAGAACGTCAAGGACGTAAAGTCGGTGGTACATACGTCAATAATGTTTTCGATCATGTGCGGGATTTTCTCCGCGGTAGCCGGCATACTGCTGTCGAGACCTCTGCTGGAGCTTATCGACACTCCCGCGGACGTTCTGGACAGGGCTGTGGTATATTTAAGGATATATTGTATAGGAATGCCCTTTATAATCCCCTACAATTACGGCGCGGCGATACTGCGCAGTATAGGGGATACAAAGCGCCCCATGTTCTGCCTTATCGGCTCGGGAATACTCAACGTGTGCCTTAATCTGCTGCTGGTAATAGTATTCAGGCTGGACGTGGCGGGCGTTGCCATCGCTACGGTGGTATCGAATATGTTCAGCTCGGTGGTAGTCATAGTGATACTCTGCCGCGAAAAGAGCATTATTCATCTTGATCTTAAGCAGCTTAAGATCGAGTGGATATCCCTAAAAAGAATATTGCGCATAGGAGCGCCCGCCGCGCTCCAGTCCGCGGTTTTCTCACTGTCCAACATCTGCCTGCAGTCCGCGATAAACAGCTTCGGCTCGGACGCGGTGGGAGGAATGACCGCGGCGCTCAATTTTGAAATGTTCGGCTATTTTGTCGTCGGAGCCTTCAACCAGTCGGCGGTCACATTTATCGGGCAGAATTACGGCGCGTGCAAATTCGACAGGTGCAAAAAGGTCATGCGGCTGTGCTTGCTGGAAAGCGTTATCGGCGTTGTGGCGCTGTGCGGCATATTCATTGCGGGCAGCGGCTTTCTTATCAAAATATACACCGTCAAGCCCCTTGAGATCGAGTTCGCGATGGTAAGGATACTTTACATACTGCCCTTTTTATTCCTTGTCACAAGCTATGAGATCACGGGCTCGGCGCTGCGCGGTATGGGGCGCTCGGCTGTTCCGGCGTTCATTACGGTCGTGGGAGTGGTGGTGTTCAGACTTATCTGGGTGTACCTGGTATTCCCGAATATGGGCGGAAGCCTGTTCTCGCTGCTTATCGTATATCCCATTTCGTGGGCGATAACGGGCGGACTGATGCTCGGATATTATGCCATCGCCAAGAAAGGAATATTTTTCCCGCATAATTATAACGCGGTATAAAATATTCTGTTTAGAATTATTATAAAGCCACAGCAAGCCGATTTGCTGTGGCTTCAGTTTGTATAAAAAGTTTAGCAACATAAAGCCCACGCAGGGGAATTTCAAAAAGTGCGCATTTGCCTTAATGGCAAATGCTGCACGGTTCCCGCAATCGACCGCAGGGAATGAGCGAAGCGAATGACCGAGGATCGCTT
>CAZKJC010000136.1:0-7705 GCA_964552995.1 uncultured Ruminococcus sp. | reverse complement strand
ATCTCATCGGGAGTAAAATCCGTCAGCAGCTTTGAGAAAACCTCAAACGCGCGGTCGGCATAGCTCATATCCGACATTGCAAGAAGCTCTTCCCGTGAAAGATCGGGGATCGTCTTTGGAACATAAAGACCGCCCTCGTCGGAAAGCCCCTTTGTGATGGCGTGCGCGCTCGTCACATCAAGATCGGAATTTCTCGTGCTTGTGTAGTTCATATATTGTCTTCCTTTCATGGAAAGTCGGATCAGCCCTAATTAACGGTATAGATACCCTCCGTATCAAAGGCGTCCTCATAAATATCTATACGAAGTATCCTCGGCATATCGCTGCGGGTTATCGTCACCTCGGCGATATCATATCTCGGCTGCAATCCGGTTTCAAACTCGCCCAGATACAGATCGGCAGTGCGGACTATCCTCGTCCTTTTACGAAGATCGACAGCCTCAACGCCGGACACCATACTGTTCAGCTTTCGGGTCTTGACCTCGGTGAACACAATAAATCTGCCCGATCGGGATATTATGTCGATCTCTCCGCAGGGCTTACGGTAATTCCGCTCGATGATCGTGTGACCGCGCCGCGTAAGCTCCGCCGCCACGGCGTCCTCGCCGAGCTTTCCCTTAGCCTGTTTGTCCATCTTTTGTATATTTCTTTAAAAAAGAGCGTCTGTGTATAGGACATAGCCCAAGTCTGTCAATGGCTTCATAATGCGCTTTGGTGCCGTAGCCCTTATGCTTTTCAAAGCCATAGCCGGGATATATTTCCGCTTGCTCTATCATATAGCGGTCACGCTCGACCTTTGCCAGTATAGAAGCCGCCGCGATGGCTTCGGACTTCGCGTCGCCGCCGATCACGTTTTTCAGCTCGCCCTCGAACTCAAGCTCCGGCAGAACATCGCCGTCTACCAGCACTATCCCCGAAAACGGCTTCAGACGCTCAAACGCGTTGTGCATAGCCAAAAGATCAGCCGAAAGGATATCGGTTTTGTCTATCTCGCTCACCGAGACCCGCGAGATACAGAAATCCAACGCCTGCTCGCAGATCTTTTCATAAAGAGCGTCGCGCTTTTTCGGCGAGAGCTTTTTGCTGTCGTTAAGCCCCTCAATGGGATTATTCGGATCAAGTATAACAGCGGCTGCAAAAACGTCGCCTGCCAACGGACCTCTCCCCGCCTCGTCAATGCCGCAAAGCCATCCGAAACGCTCCGAAACGCGCCTGTCGAACTCTCTCAGGTCTATATCGTCAAGGGAAACTCCCTCGATATTAAGCTGTGTTTCCCTGCTCTTTCGGTGTTTCGAGAGTAATTTTGCCAATCTTACCACCTCTGTATTCGTCCAGAAGCGCGGCAGCAGCACGCTCCGTATCCGGTTCGCCGCCGGAGATCAGCATACCCCTCGCTCTCGCGATCTCCGTAAGGATATCGTCCTCGCAGGGTATCTTGTACCGCGCCTTGAGCAACTCGGGGTAATCTCTTTGCAGAACCTCGCCCAATGCCCTTGCCAGCGCCTCGCTGTCGGTGACCTCGTCCTTTATCGCGCCCGTAAAGGCCAGCCGCTGCGCGGCAAGCTGGTCGTCGAATTTGGGCCATAATATACCGGGCATATCCAGCAGCTCCACGTCCTTGTCGATAGCCACCCACTGCTTTCCTCTGGTAACTCCGGGGCGGTCGCCGACCTTAGTCTTTTTTGAATTTGCCATTCGGTTTATAAATGAAGATTTCCCGACATTCGGGATACCCACCACCATGAGCCGAAGCGCCTTTCCTATCATACCGCGGGCTTTCCGCCGCTCTATAAGCTCCTTAAGCAGGTTTTTTACCGTCGGCAGGAATTTATTTATCCCCTTGCCGCTGCGGCAGTCGCAGGTTATAACGGTAATGCCCCTGCCCTCGTAATATTTCCGCCAGAGCGCGGTAGAAGCGTCGTCCGCATAGTCGCACTTATTAAGTATCATTATACGAGGCTTGCTCCCCACCAGTTCGTCAAGAATGGGATTCCTGCTGCTTTCGGGAATGCGCGCGTCGGTGATCTCCACCACCGCGTCCACCATTTTTAGATCAGCCTCGATCAAGCGGCGGGTCTTGGTCATATGACCCGGGAACCACTGAATATTTCCTATCTCGCTCATAGCGCTGTGAATACCTCAAAGGGATAGACCCTCAACACAGCCTTACCCATAATAAGGTCTCTGTCCACAAAGCCTACCGCCTCAAGATCGCGGCTATCGCGGGATCTGTTGCGGTTATCGCCCATAACGAACACACAGTGCTCGGGCACGACGTAATCCACGCCGCTTTCCGTCCAACCGGGCAGTCTGAGGTGCGTCGGCTGCGCGATATAGTCCTCGTCAAGCAGTTCTCCGTTTAAGTAGACCTCGCCCTGCTCGAAATCGAACCGTATCGTATCGCCTTCCAAAGCAATAACGCGCTTTATAATCGCCTCTCCGTACATACCGGTATCGTCGTTTACAAGCTCGTTCGCCTGCACGACCACTATATCCCCGTGATCCGGCGTATAGAAAAAATCCGTGGTAATGATCTTATCCTGATCCTGTAATGTATTGCACATAGATTCGCCGGTAACGGTGATCGGACGGAACACAAAAAGATTCAGCCCCAACATGATCAGAACCGCGTAGACAAGGCTGCACGCCCACTCGTGAGCGTCGGAGAAGGGCTTTTTTTCCTCCTCTTCCTCGTCGTCTTCGGAGTTATCCCGCTCGTCCTGCTCGTCTTCCGCTTCATCCTCCGTATCATCGGTTTCCGCGAAATACAGATCGACCTCTGCCTCCTCCGACACCTCGGTGTCGAACTCCTCCGTCAACTCCTGCTCATCATTATCATTCATACCGTTCATAGCAAATCTCTTTTCTTCGGATATCCTCGCTAATGCCCCGCCGAAACGGGGCTTGTCAGCTTGGATCTTGTGGGATTAAACTCTGGACTTGACCTTAGCAGCCTTACCAACTCTGTCACGCAGGTAGTACAGCTTAGCTCTGCGAACCTTACCGTTTCTTACGACCTCTACCTTTTCAACTGTCGGGGAATGCAGAGGGAAAACTCTCTCTACGCCGCAGCCGTGAGCAACGCGTCTTACGGTAAACGTTTCGTTGATACCGCCGTGCTTCTTGGCGATAACAGTGCCCTCGAACATCTGGATACGGCTCTTGTCGCCTTCCTTGATGCGCACGGAAACCTTTACAAGGTCACCGATCTCGATTTTGGGAGCTTCAGCTTTCATGCTGCTCTGCTCAATGATTTTCAATGCGTCCATTTTTTCCTCCTGATGTTTTCGGATATTCTTGAAACCGACCTGTTCGAGCGTAAACGCCAAGGGAACTCTTACGGCGGCGATGTGCCGCCCGCCTTGATCTCAGAGGACTATCCGTTATAATGTTCGGTGAATCCACCGCGCATTAACACACGCTGCCGCGTATGCCGTTTTATAATCACGCTCCCAACAGGGAGCGCAACTTATTCCGAGTTTTGTGCGGTTTTGCGTTAGCAAAATTTCGGACGAACGTCCGAAAAGAACAAAACTTGCAGGTTTGAAAATTTATTTTCAAACTCGGGCATAGGTATAGCAGCGGATACTAAATGCTTTTCTATTATAACACCTTTCACCAAAAAAATCAAGTAGTTTTTGTATATTTTTTTACATTCTCTGTACTAAATGTTGATATATCTTAATTACTCGTAATATCCCCTGTTTCCAATGCCGATCGTTGCCCAGTGCCGCGCCCTGCGCATTTCCGCATTGATATCCTCGGCGCTCATGGGATATCCCTCTCCTGCGGCTTCCTCGATCATCTCACGGACGTTGTCGGGGATCGTTTCCCGATAAATTCCCACGCTGATATTAAAAAAAGCATAGCTGTAACCGTTTTCATTATCCGCGATCTCACCCTTATTTTTCTCCGCAAGAACATTATACAGCTCATCTGCGTCCGTTTCAAAAGCGGACAAACCATATATTTGGGGGCGAAGCTCTCCGTCGATACCCCCGAGAAGCTCGACAAATTCTATTCCGCCACTTTTGTCAAAATCGAACCGCAATTCATTATTAAAATAGTAAATCGAAGCTCCCCTTTCCGAATACGGAGCACCCAGCAGCCGTTCCACATCTTCCCGCGAAGCGGAAAAGGCAATCTCACTGCCGCCGACCTTTATCCCGATCAGCGGGAGCATTTCAATATCCATCATATTTCTCCCATACTCTATATTTAAAATTCCAGCTTTTCCACATACAGAGCCTCATGCTTCTCTATTATCCGCTCGGTGATATCCTCCGCGTTTTCAGCCAGAGCCGCCGCGCGTTCAAGCTCGCTGCCGTTCTCCGCGCACATTATCAAGCCCTGCTCCGCGGAATTGCGGCAGAAGCCCGTTTTGCATTCGAACCGCGGCACAGCGCCTATTGCTATCATTGATTCCGCGCTGCGGGCGAATGGTTCCCCCGAAAGAAACGCTGCCGAAAACTCCCCCGCCTCGCGCAAAAAAAGCTCGAATGCCGCCGCGCTGCGCGCCTTGTCGGTCTGCACCGCTCTCAAATCGCGCTGGGTTATGTAGAAATCTTCGCCTATGTAAAAATTATCGCGGTCGAGCATTATCCCGTCCCTGTCCGCGATACCCTCCGCTATCATCAGCTCCGCCGCTTGGACCAACGCCGAGGGAGCTATCCCGATACTTTGAGCGTCACCGACCACTCCGTAGCACAGCGTGTCCTTATCGCGCTTTACCTCGTCGATAGCGCCGCGCTCGCATATGACCCCGCTCTCCGCCGCAGTCCCGTCGAAAGCTCCGATAAGAGGAAAAGAAGCGCATTTCAAATTTTTATCCAGCACTCCCACACAAAGCCGCCCGCCGAAATCAGCCGCCAGCCCGCTGCACGGCAGCGTGAGCAGCGACGCGGTAAAGCGTCCGCCTATTGCCGCGGAAATGATCGGCATTACAAAAATTTCCGTTTCGGGACGAAGCTGAAGCTCCAAAGGCGAGAGCGCTTCCTCAATATACACCGAGAGCGCTACCGAAGCGGCAAAGCCCACCTTTTTCACCGCACCCGCGTCAATGCCGTATTCCTGCATTGAGGAGCCCAGCAGCCCCGCCAGACCCTGCGTGATATCTCCCTTGCGCTCCCCGAAAAGCACCGTCCTCGCAAAGCGCCTGGACAGTGACAGATCGTAGAACACCAGTCCTATGGCATTATCCGTGATATCGAACACCGCCGCAAGACTGCCGCTGCGCTCGCTGCGGTATTTCTCGCGGAATATAAGCGGCTTGTTTATCATAATTTTATTCCTTTCAGATATTAAATTTGAAATTTTCCGCGACCCGCCCGACACGTCTCACTCCGCTGCGTGGAGTAAGGCATGTCGGGCTCTCGCGAAAAATTTCCTGCCTCAACATTGCGTGGTGGTAACTTTTATACAAACTTAATACATTATACCACATATGCCGAATTATTTCAATACATTATAAGGTAAAAACAAGGAAAGTCTCCCTTATTATTACAAAATATATTGAAATCCGACACAAATTTTGCTATAATATAATTAAGAAAAAAATCAACGGAGGATACCGCCTTGAACAGAAATTTTAATCACCTTATAGATATGGACGACTACACCGTGTCCCACTGGAACTCGATGATCGAGCTGGCACAGGATATAATGCGCCGCCCCGAGAGCTATTCGGACAAATGCAAGGGCAGGATCATGGCGACGCTTTTCTATGAGCCGTCCACCCGCACCCAGATGAGCTTCCAGGCGGCTATGATACGGCTTGGCGGCAGCATTATCGGCTTTGACAACCCGAGCAATTCCTCCGTGGCAAAGGGCGAAAATCTCAAGGATACCATTAAAATAGTAAGCAGCTACTCCGATATCCTCGTTATGCGGCATACGCAGGAGGGCTCCGCGAGAGCCGCTTCGCTGGCGGCGGAATGCCCCGTGATCAACGCGGGAGACGGCGGTCATCTTCACCCCACACAGACCCTCACCGATCTTCTGACACTAAAAACCGAGCTCGGACGGCTGGATAACCTCACCGTAGGACTTTGCGGCGATCTGAAATACGGGCGGACGGTGCACTCACTGCTGAAAGCCCTCTCCTGCTACCCCAACAACAAATTTATACTTATCTCCACCGAAAACCTCTCCCTGCCCTCTTACATAAAAGACGTGCTTTCGGCGCGCGGCTGCGAGTTCCGCGAGGTGCGCACAATTGATGAGGTAATGCCCGAGCTGGATATGCTCTACATGACACGGATACAGCGGGAGCGCTTCGATAGCGAAGACGAATACGAGCGGCAAAAGGACGTGTACAGGCTCACCGCCGCCAAAATGCGGCTCGCTAAAAAGGATATGATAGTAATGCACCCGCTGCCGAGAGTGAACGAAATAGAGGTCGAGGTGGACGACGACCCACGCGCCGCCTACTTCCGCCAGGCTCTCAACGGAATGTACGTCCGTATGGCACTTATCCTCACCACGCTCAACAACGAGCCGTCGGACAAGCCGCTGCTCACGGGAACGCTGCACAAAAACATTTCCTGCTCCAACCCAAAATGCGTGACGCAGACCGAGCTGTATCTTCCCCACAGCTTCCGCAAATTCGGGGATATACTGATCTGCGAATACTGCGACGAGAGAATACTTTTGTAATACGATCTATTTCAACCACAGCCCTCTATGACAAAAAGCCCGGGAGACCCCGGGCTTTCGCATATCAAAGCTAAATTAAATCATGCTCTCCTGCCAGCAGTCAGGCGCGGTCAGACCGAACATCTTTACCACCGTAGGCGCAACGTTGGACAAGCCGTAATTGCCCTCCTTGATGGTGTACTTGACGTCCTTGTCGTAGATGATAAAGGGAACGGGATTAAGGGAGTGCGCGGTTCTTACCTGCACTTCGCCCTTCTTGTTCTTCTCCAGCATCTCGTCCGCATTGCCGTGGTCGGCTGTCACGAGCATGGTAACGCCGTACTCGTCGCACACCTTCATCAGGCGTGCAAGACCGATATCCACCGCCTCAACACCGATAATGGTAGCCTGCATAGAGCCTGTGTGTCCCACCATATCGCCGTTGGGGAAATTGCAGCGCAGGAAGTCGTACTTCTTGCTCTTGATAGCTTCAATAAGGTCGTCCACGATATCCGCCGACTTCATCCAGGGGCGCTGATCGAAGCTGACATTATCGGAGGGTATCTCCTTGAATGTTTCCAGCTCGTCGCTGAACTTGCCGCTGCGGTTACCGTTCCAGAAGTAGGTAACGTGACCGTATTTCTGGGTCTCGGACACCGCGTACTGGTTCAGCTTAGCCGCAACAAGCACCTCGGACAGAGTGTTGGTAATCTCGGGAGGATTTACAAGGTATCTCGCGGGGAGCTTCAGATCGCCGTCGTACTGGAGCATACCAGCGTAGCATACGTCGGGCTTGGGACCTCTGTTGAAGTGAGTGAACTCGTCGCAGTCGAACGCCATGGACAGCTCTATAGCTCTGTCTCCGCGGAAGTTGTACAGAATAACGCTGTCGCCGTCAACTATCTTGCCGACGGGAGCGCCGTTCTCCGCGATAACGAACGCGGGGAGATCCTGGTCGATAGCTCCGGTCTCATTGCGGAGAGCTTCCACTGCCTCGGCAGCGCTCGCGAACTGTCTGCCCTCGCCCTTTACATGGGTATTCCAACCGCGCTCTACCATAGCCCAGTCCGCC
>CAZKJC010000135.1:0-7709 GCA_964552995.1 uncultured Ruminococcus sp. | reverse complement strand
TAGATTCTCTATCGGGCGGAGCGCACCAGGGCGCGCGAGATGGACTCCAATCTGATGAAGATATATGAGGATCTCACGTTCAAATCGGCGGGCGAGTGCGATATAAAGCGCGAGAACGCCAATATCGACGGCGACACCGCCATGGGAACCATGCTCAAATACGGCTCGGAGGGAGCAAAGCAGTTCAACGAGATGTACGTTCTCGACCCCGCTCACTCCCACGCTCACATAAACGGCGATATACACATTCACGACCTGGATTTTCTGACGCTGACCACCACCTGCTGCCAGATCGACCTGTTAAAGCTGTTTCACGGCGGATTTTCCACGGGACACGGCTTCCTGCGCGAGCCCAACGATATCGTAAGCTATGCCGCGCTCGCCTGCATAGCCATTCAGTCCAACCAGAACGATCAGCATGGTGGGCAGTCCGTGCCGAATTTCGACTACGCAATGGCAGAGGGTGTCAAAAAGACCTTCCGCAGAATGTACACCGCCAATCTCGCCAAGGCTATATGCTTCTCGCGCGGCAGCACGGATTTCGCCGAGGAAACGGAAAAGCTGAAAAACACAGCTAATGAGATCGCCGAGAAATACGGGCTTTACCCTAAGCTCATGGATAATTTTGACTATAAAGCAAAGGAGTGGGAGCTTCTCGCGCGGGATTACGGAGATAACTTCTCCGCGCTCCAGGACAGCGCCGAAAAGCTGGCGGAGCAGGAGACCGACCGCTCGACATATCAGGCGATGGAAGCGCTCATTCACAACCTCAATACCATGAATTCCCGCGCGGGCGCGCAAAATCCGTTCTCGTCGATAAACTACGGCACGGACACCTCTCCCGAGGGGCGCATGGTAACAAGAAACGTGCTTCTCGCCGAGGAAAGAGGTCTGGGCAGCGGTGAGACCCCGATATTCCCCATTCAGATATTCAAGGTAAAGGAGGGCGTGAACTTCAACGAGGGCGACCCCAACTACGATCTGTTCAAGCTGGCGATACGCGTTTCCGCGAAGAGAATGTTCCCGAATTTCAGCTTTATCGACGCGCCGTTCAATCTCCAATATTATAAAGAGGGCGACTACAACACCGAGATATCCTACATGGGCTGCCGCACCCGCGTTATCGGCAACGTATACGACCCGAGCCGCGAGATAGTCACCGGCAGGGGCAACCTCAGCTTCACCACCATCAATCTCCCCCGCCTGGGAATAGAAGCCAAGGGCAATATCCAGAAGTTCTACCGCGACCTTGACGAGATGATGGATCTGGTAATAGATCAGCTTACCGCGCGCTTTAAAATACAGTGCTCAAAAACGGTCAAAAATTATCCTTTCCTTATGGGACAGGGCGTGTGGATAGATTCCGAGAAACTCTCGGAGGACGACAATATCGGCGAGATATTGAAGCACGGCTCTCTGACAACCGGCTTTATAGGTCTGGCGGAGTGCCTTAAGGCGCTCATCGGCGCTCACCAGGGAGAAAGCGAGGAGGCGCAGAGGCTGGGTCTGGAGATCGTTTCACATATGCGCGAGCGTGTGGACAGGCAGTCAAAGCAGACGGGTCTGAACTACACCCTTATCGCGACCCCCGCGGAGGGGCTTTCCGGAAGATTTGTCAAGATCGACAAGAAAAAATACGGCGTAATTGAGGGAATTACCGACAGGGATTACTACACCAACTCTTTCCATGTTCCCGTTTATTATAATATAAGCGCCTTTAAGAAGCTGCGGCTGGAAGCCCCCTACCACGCGCTCACCAACGGCGGGCACATCAGCTATGTGGAGATGGACGGCGATCCGCTCAAGAACCTTGACGCGTTCGAGCAGATCGTGCGCTATATGAAGTCCGAGGGCATAGGCTACGGCGCGATAAATCACCCCATCGACCGCGACCCCTGCTGCGGCTTTACGGGAATAATCGACGACGAGTGCCCCGTCTGCCACCGTCACGAGGACGAGGTGCAGATCGAAAGATTCCGCCGCGCAAAAGCATGAGTAAGATCAGAATTGCGGGAATAGTTGAGGAATCCTTTGTGGACGGTCCTGGGATACGCTTCGCGGTCTTTGTGCAGGGGTGTCCTCACCACTGCGAGGGCTGCCACAATCCCGAGACCCACGATTTCGGCGGCGGGCGCGAGGTCGACACGGACGAGCTTTTTGAGCAGTGCTGCGCCAATCCGCTTATAAATGGAGTTACCTTTTCGGGGGGAGAGCCGTTCTGCCAGGCGGCGGCGCTGTACGAGCTGGGCTGCCGCTTTAAGGAGCGTGGGCTGAATTTAATGTGTTACAGCGGCTGGACGTTTGAGGAGCTTCTGGAGAAATCCCGCTCCGAGGAGGACATGAAAGCTCTGCTGTCGATACTGGATCACCTTGTAGACGGACGATTTGAATTATCGCGGCGCTCCCTCGCGCTGAAATTCCGCGGCAGCGCCAATCAGAGGATAATCGATGTGCAAAAATCACTTTCTGAAAATATTGTTGTAACGATTGACTTATAACTAAGATAAACTGATTTTACGGAGGAAATATGCCGTCAATTGAGGAAGAAATGTTCTATAAAGCAAAGGATTTTATACAAAAGCGTTATCCAAAGGGCTGGGGCGGCGCTGCCGTTGCTCATACTGCGGACGGCAGATTCCTATTAAGCGTAGCTCCTGATGTGTTCAATGCTTCTGCTGAACTTTGTATAGAAACCGGTATAATATGTGAAGCTGCAAAGTATAATGTAAAAATTACACACTGTATTTGCGTTGTACGCGACAATGAGAACAGTGATTTTAAGGTTCTTACTCCTTGCGGCATCTGTCAAGAACGACTGCGTGTTCATGGTGAAAAAATGCTTGTTGGTGTAACAACAGATGATAATTCACTCAAATATGTTAGTCTTAATGTATTACAGCCATTTCATTGGAGCAAGGCATATCCTTCTTAAATCTCGGCATACAGTTGTTCCGATTTTATTAAAACTTTTTTAATTGTATGTTTCGCGCCCCTGTCTGCTGACAGGGGCGCTTTTGTGCGTGTTGACTGTAAAATATCACAAAAAAATCATTATTTGTTCCCCGCAGCGCCACTTTTTATATAGACAATTTCACCGTTTTATGCTATAATAATTTAACAGATAATCAACGCACATAAGGGAGCGATCAATATAAATCTCATCAAAAAAATTCTCGCCGCGGTTATTGCCGCGGCAATGATGACCCTTACCGGCTGCCGCGAGGACGACGGCAGCGGCTATATTTTCAAATACGACATCTCCGCCAACCCCGGCACGCTCGACCCGCAGATAGCCAACGACCCCAACTCCGAGGTCGTCATCAGCAACGTCTTTATGGGACTGCTCACCGCCAACGCGGACGGCTCGCTGTCCGAGGGCGTGGCGAGCGACTACATTGTTTCCGACGACGGTCTGGTCTACACCTTCAAGCTGCGGCAGGACGTGTATTGGGTCGATTCCGACGAGTTCGAGCAGCAGTGTACCGCGGCGGATTTTGTGTACGGATTCCGGCGCCTGTTTCTGCCCGAGACCAACGCGCCGAGGGCTTCGGAATACTACTGCATTAAAAATTCCCGCGCCGTAAATATGGGCGGGAGCTCAGACGCGACTATCCTCGGAGTGAAAGCGCTCGGGGATTTCGAGCTGGAGATCACCCTTGACTACCCCAACCCGCGCCTGCCAGCGCTGTTGTCCGAGCCGCCCGCCATGCCCTGCTGCGAGGAATTTTTCCTCAGCTCGCAGGGAAAGTACGGGCTGTCCGCGGAGTGCACCCCCTCAAACGGCGCTTTTTACGTCTCCGCTTGGGACTACGACCCCTACACTATCACCGACAACAACAATCTCATACTCCGCCGCAACTCCAAAAACAGCGAGTCGCGGACGGTCTACCCCTCGGGTCTGAATTTCTTTATTGAGGAGGACGGTGATTTCACCGCCGATCTTCTCAGCGGCACGACCACCTGCGTAGCGGTCACCGATGAGGAAGCGGCGCTTATCAAGGGCGATTACGGCTGCGAGGAATTTAAAAATATCACGGTGGGACTTATCTTCAACCACGGCTATGAGCTGTTCAAAAACAAGGATTTCCCCCGCGCGCTCGGGGCTCTCACCGACAGGCGGACCATAAGTAGGGCGCTGACGCATTTTGCTCCCGCCTACGCCATAGTTCCCGAGGAGGTCTCCATGCTCGAAAAGAGCTACCGCGAGCTTGCGGGGAGCTCCCTCACGCCGAAATACAGCACGGAGACCGCGCGCGGATACTACGAAAAGGCTCTGCCGTCGCTTAACAAAGACCTTTTCGCGGGAGCGCGGATAATCGTCCCCAACGAAAGCGCGGCGGAGGCTGTAGGCTATCTTATGCAGGAATGGCAGCGGGAATACGGCTTCTATTGTGTTGTGGAGGTCCTTAACGGAACGGAATATCTTTCACGGCTGAAAAGCGGAAATTTTGAGATCGCCGCAATTGAACTTACCGGAAGCTACAACAGCCCCTCGGCGTACCTGGAGAGCTTCCGCCGCGGCAGCTCCGCGAACTACGGGAAATACAGGAGCACAGAGTTTGAGGAGCTTATGGACGCCGCGGAAAAGGCTGTCGATCTTGCGGAAAGCGCAAAGCTGTACGCCGAAGCGGAGCAGCTTCTCATTGACGACGCGGCGTTTGTTCCGCTGTACTACAAGAACGAGTATTTTTACTATGACGCGGATTGCAGCGATATCATCTACAATCCCTTTACCAAAAACGTTTATTTCCGCGAAGCCAAAAAATTTTAAGACAAACTCCCCCGCGCACTGCGCGGGGGAGTTTGTGTATAAAATGTGGACGAGGAGCAAATGATTTAAATGGGAATTTCAAAATTCCCGCAAGCACGCTCCGCTCACTACGTTCGCTCCGCGCGATTGCGGGAACCGCGCAGCATTTTGCCGTTAAGGCAAAATGCGCGACTTTTTGAAATTCTGATGCGTGGGCGTTATGTAGCTATTCAAAGACGCTGCATTTCTCCGAGGTCTTGCGTATCCCCGTATCGCCCTCTATCAGATTAACTCCCCAATCCTCCGATAGCCTTGAGCCATCCCATTCCAGCGCGATATCGAGATATTTCACACCGCCGCCGTTCCCTTTCCAGCTCCAACCGAGATAGCCTATATCGTTCTCGCCGCAGTACTGCATAATATACGCCTCGTCAACGTCGCCGTCAGAGTGATTATACCCGAATTCTCCCACGATAACGCACAAGCCCTTTTCGGTAACGCGCGCCAGATTCTGCCTGATGACCCTCTCGTTTTTGCCCGCCGAGCCATACATATGTATCGAGAACATGGTATTTTGCAGAGGATCAGCCCCGAACACCTCCTCGCCGCCGTCGGCAATGCTCTTGGCGTACTGCCCCCAGCCCGCGGCGTCCACAAGTATGGTGTTCCCGATACCCGCTTCTCTCAGCCTTGGGATAGCGGCTGTGTAGCCCTCTGTCCAGATATCGGAATCCCACGCTCCGACCCACTCGTTGGCTATATTTAGTATAACATACGCCTCGTTTCCGATCAGCGCGTCCTTTACCTCTATCCAGTAATCAACGGTCTTTTCCAGAGCCGACAGCTCGTCCTTGCCGGTTATGTCGTGGACCTCCAGTATAGCTATCATCTCAAGAGCCTTGCAGCGCTCCACAAGCTGCGACAGGCTCTCCGCGCTGTCCCTGGTGTACTGCTGACCGTCGCCGCATACTATCCTCACGCAGTTTGCGCCCGTCTGCGCTATTGCCTCCAATGCGGTCTCGTCCTTATCCTTAAACCAGCTGTGCGGGTGGTTTATCCCGCGCATAACGAACTCGTTCCCGTTAGCGTCGTACAGCTTGGTCCCCGAAACATAAAAGCCCTCCGCGTTCTCCTCCGGCTTCCGGTCAGATGAAGCGTCTCCCGCGGAAGGAACACTGCTGACCGGATCGCTTTCCGGCGTATCAGCCGCGGGATCATCAACAGCCTGCGAGCCGTCAAGCTCACCCGAAACGGCTTCGGGATCACCGTCCGCTATGACGGAAACAGGGCTGTCCGACCCGCTCCCGGAAACCGCGCAGCCGCCGAGCAAAAGGACCGCCGACAAAAGCAGCGACATAAATTTCTTCATAAAATTCTCCTTTCGGATAAAGAGCCTGTTTAGTATCTTCCGAAGCACCGCCGTAAATCGTCATATTACCAGATTATGCTCCTCGATCTCCTCGGGAACTACCTCAACAATACAGTTTCTGCCGTGGTTTTTGCCGTAATACAATCTGCCGTCCGCGGTATTTACCAGCTCGTCCACCGTACCGCCCTCGTAATCCGCTATACCGAACGTCATCGTAACGGATATTTCCCGCCCCTCGTATTTGCAGCGGTAATCGTGAATGCTGTCCATTATGCGTCGGAGCGCCGCAAGCGCCTCACCATAGGGCACACTGAAGATCAGCAGAAATTCCTCGCCGCCCCAGCGCGAAGCAAAACCGATATCCCTTACGCCGTCCCTTAATATCACGGAGATATCCTTTAAGACCTCATCTCCGCAAGCATGACCGTAATTGTCGTTAAAGCGCTTGAAAAAGTCGATATCCCCTATCGCCGCAACAAAGGGAGCGCCCTCGGACTCCGCCCTGTCGCGCATATCCTTCATTTTTATCCCGAAAGCGCGGCGATTATACAGCCCCGTCAGCGGGTCGTTGGAGATAAGATTTCTCAGCTCCTGCTGGAGCTTCACCGCGCTTCTGCCCATATCGCCTATCTCGTCGCCGCGGTTTACCAGCCGCGTGTCGACCAGACATTCGGTATCGCCCTGCGAGATGATACGCAGGAAATCCACCGCCGAAAGCAGCGATTTCACCATTCCCCTTGACACCAGCACGCTCAGCAGTCCCGCCGCCAGCGCCGTTACCCATGACAGCACAAGAGAACCCGCCACCGATCCAATAAGATTTTCCATAACCGATTCGCGGCTTTTTCCCGCGAAAACCATTCCCGTCACCGAGCCGGCAGAGTCGGCTATCGGCATATAATATCCGAAAAACTCCGTGCCGTTGACGTCCACGTTATCCGAGAAAAACTCCTCGCCCTCTCCGATCACCGTGTCCACTACCTCCGATGCCGCTCTTGTTCCGACGGCGCGCTCGCCGCTTGGCATAGTTATAGTGGTGATCTTTCTTATATCGCCCTCAAAAACCGTTATGTAAATTCCCGTGGTCTCTGTTATTCCGTCGAACAGCTCGCCCTTATCGGCAAAATAATCATATTTTTCGGCGGCGTACTGCTCGTTGTTCTCCAGCATTTCAAACACGCTCACACATACGCCGGACATCTCGTGAGACACCTCGTCGCATACGTTGCGATAGCCGGAAAATCCGATAAAGACCGACATAACCACCGACAATATCAACAGCGGAGCTATCGTCAGCGCCGCGACCTTGCCGGTCAGTCCGAATCCCTTGTGTACCATTCCGTTTCCTCTTTTCATATATTTAAGCGAAAACCGCCATGCTCTCCATATTATACTTAAATTTATTATACCAAAAAAAATCCACCCTGTCAAGTTATTTCGCCTGCCGCGGTAGCTTCAAAGGGGCATTTTGAGGTTTTTTGTGGCATTTGATAAAAAGAGTCTCAAAATTTGTGGCTTTTTACAAAAAGCTATTGCATAAGTTAAAAATATATGTTATAATGAGATATAAAATATAGCAACATAGAGCCC
>CAZKJC010000134.1:0-7710 GCA_964552995.1 uncultured Ruminococcus sp. | reverse complement strand
GATGCTTACACAAAAGTACAAAAGCCAGTATGTCAGACGGACAGCAAATACAAAATATCCGCTGCCACATGTAGTAATGCTGAAGCACTGCTTGAATTAGTGAAAGAGTCGGTACGTTTTTATATTGGATCCCCCATATTTCTAAAAAGAGATGTTTATGAACTGGATGATGTAATTGACATGATCAAAATGGATCATTTGTTAGTTGCATGGGATCACGATACACCAATAGGTATTATGAATTTATCCGTTCAGACCGGATATAACATAGAAAATTTAGCATCCCCCAATACAGGTCTAATCAGTAAAGTCGGTATTTATATCAAGCCTGAATATCGTAATTTTGGAATTGGGAAGTGCTTGTTAAATGAAGCAATGAAATATTTCGCTCAGAAAAATATACAAAATCTCCATGTTTGCTTTGAAACTGCAAATCCTTTTGCAAATGTATTTTGGCGAAAACACTTCAAACCTACGATTCTTTCTGTAAGACGGACGGTCAATAAAGACGCTAATATCGTAAAATAAATTAACATAAAAGGTAAAACCGGACAAATTTTTTAAGATAAGGAGTTGCCGAGTTGGATAATTTTCTTAAGTGTAAAAAGCATATACATTTTATAGGGATAGGCGGCAGCGGAATGTACCCGCTGGCGCAGATACTGCATACGCAGGGGTATTACCTGACGGGCTCGGATAACAATGAGACCACCACCCTCGACGCGGTGAGGAGCATGGGTATCCCGGTGATGATGGGGCAGCGCGCCGAAAATATCGAGGGCGCAGATCTTATCGTGTTTTCCGCGGCGATAATGGAGGACAATCCCGAGCTTATAGCCGCACGCGCGGCGGCGGAAAAAGGCGTTGAGCTTAGAGAAAGAAGCGACCTTCTGGGGCTTGTCACATCTCAGTATCAAAGCAATTTCTGCGTTTCGGGAACCCACGGAAAGACCACCGCGAGCTCCATGCTGACCATGATACTGCTTGCGGCGGGTATCGACGCTTCGGCGGTCATCGGCGGCAAGCTGCGGGCTATCGGCGGCAGCGGACGCGCGGGAAACAGCGACTATATGGTGTGCGAGGCGTGCGAGTTTAAGGACACTTTTTTAAAGCTGTTCCCGAAATATTCCATAGTGCTGAATATCGACAGGGATCATATGGATTATTTCAAGAATATGGACAATCTGAAGCGGTCTTTTAAAACGTTCTGCGAGCAGACAAGCGGGATAGTTGTGGCGAATGGCGACGACGAGAACATCCGCGAGGTCATGAGCTCCTGCGGGTACAAGGATAAATTCGTCACATTCGGAAAGAGCGATACCAACGATTTCTACCCCGAGGATATACGGCAGATATCGGATTTCCGGCGGGAATTTTCGCTAATGCACAAGGGGAGTGAGCTTTGCAGGATAGGGATAAACGTGCCGGGGCTTCACAACGTCTATAACGCGGTGGCGGTCTGCGCGGCGGCTTATTCGGCGGGAATACCCGTTTCGGCTCTGCGCGAGGGTCTGGAGCAGTTCAGCGGAGCTATGCGCCGCTTTGAGCGCAGGGCGGAGATCAACGGAATAACCATCGTAGACGACTACGGACATCACCCCGCGGAAATTTCCGCGACGCTGAAAACCGCCAAGGAAATGAGCTTCAAGCGGGTGTGGGTGATACATCAGCCCTTTACTTATTCGCGCACCGCAATGCTGCTCGACGAGTTTGCCGAGGCGCTGTCGATAGCGGACAGGGTGGTGCTCACCGAGATAATGGGCAGCCGCGAGAAGAATACCTATGATATTTACGCCGCCGACCTTGCGGCGAAAATAGAGGGCTGCGTGTGGTTCCCCACCTTTGAGGAGGTCGCGCGGTACGCGGTGGAAAATCTCGCCGAGGGCGATCTTGTGATAACCACGGGCTGCGGGGACGTTTACAAGGTCGCTGATATGCTGATAGATATTTTGAATGGAGCGAATAAGTGATGGATATTCATGAAAAAATAAAGGATCATATATATACCCATAAAGAGGAAATAGTGAAGCATTTAGCGGAGCTTGTGGCGATAGAGAGCGTCAGGATGCCGCCGGAGGAGGGTCCCTTTGGTGCAAATACCAAAAAAGCGCTTTACGCAATGAAAGCCATATGCGACGAAATGGGGTTTAAAACCACGGTTTACGAGAACGCGGTGCTTTGCGCGGACTATGGCGAAGAACCCGAGCTGGGCATTCTGGCGCACTTGGACGTTGTTCCCGTAGGCGCTGCAAATCGGGATAACTGGGCGACGAACCCCTTTGAGCTGACCGAAAAGGACGGCGTTCTGTACGGGCGGGGGGCTATCGATGATAAGGGTCCCGCGGTGGCGGCGCTGTGGGCGCTGAAATGCGTCAAGGAGCTGGGAATACCGCTGAAAAAGGGCGTTCGGCTGATATTCGGCACGGACGAGGAAAACGGCTCGGAGGACCTGGAGATATACAAAAAGTATGACAAATTCCCGCCGAAGGTGTTCACTCCCGATGGCAGCTTTCCCGTTATAAACATTGAAAAGGGAATGCTGCGCCTGTATTTTGAAGGTGAGTTTAAAAGCGGCAAGGTGCTGCTTTTTGAGGGCGGCAGCGTTCCCAATGCCGTGCCGGATAGGGCGCACGCGCAGCTGAACCCGACGCTGCGTGCCGATGTGGAGCGTGAGATCGGCAGCGTTTCGGGCGCTGAATTTTCCGTCGGTGAAGTATCGGAGCATGTTGAGATTGCGAGCCGCGGCAAGGCGGCGCACGCGTCTACTCCCGAAGCGGGCGTGAACGCGATAACTGCGCTGATAGCATTGCTGAACCGCGTGACGGACGAGCCGATTCTGCGCGGACTGGGCAGGCTGTTCCCGTTCGGGGAAACGGACGGAGCGGCTCTTGGCTTGAAATGCGCGGACGAGAGCGGCGCGCTGACCTGCGTATTGAGCCAAATAGTAACGGGACCGGGCGTTATAAGCGGCACAGTGGATATTCGTTTCCCGACCTGCACAAGCCTGGAGTTTGTCAAGGGAAAACTGACCTCCGCGCTGGAGGACATCGGTTTAAAGCACAGGGTACTGATCGGTGACGAACCGCATGTAGTTCCCGAGGACAGCGAGTTTGTGCAGTCGCTTCTGTCGGTCTACGAGAGGGTAGAGGGCGAAAAGGGGCGCTGCATAGCCATCGGCGGAGGGACATATGTCCATAACATCGAGGGTGGAGTGGCGTTCGGCGCGGAGCGCGGCGATACGGATTACCATATGCACGGCGACAATGAGTTTATCACGGTTGAGGAGCTTCTAAAGGACGCGGTGCTGTTTGCGGAGGTCATCGCGGAGTTGCTGAAATAGAACTCAAGACTTTAAGGTTATTTCAAAATGGCTTGACAAATAGCTCATAATATGATTATGGAAAGTTGTTTTTTGAATGAAATGATGTGTGGAAAGTAACAGAAGGATAAACCTTTCATGAAAATAAACAGGAGGCGGAACGCTTAAGCGCTCCGCTCGGCTTGTATAAAAAGTTATAGCAACATAAAGCCCACGCATCGGAATTTCAAAAAGTGCGCATTTTGCCTTAATGGCAAAATGCGGCACGGTTCCCGCAATCGACCGCAGGGAACGAAGTGACCGAGGATCGCTTGCGGGAATTTTGAAATTCCCATTTAAATCATTTGCTTCTCGTCAACACTTTATATACGGACCGGAACGCGTTTCACGCGTGGTATGATTATGGGGTTGTGTAACAGATCAGACAGCGGTCAAGCGTCAACAAAATTTAACACAACAGGATAAGACGCTTTTAAATCCGAGAATACATATGTTTTCGTCAACTGTGTTTATAATTCTCCATTGACTTTTAGTAAGATTTTTGGTATAATTGATTAAGAACTTTTTTTGAAAAATAAAGGAGGTACTTCATGCCCCTGTCAAATGAATCGGACAAGCTGTATACGATTCCGGAAAGCGATCCTCCGGCGGAGGAATCACAGCCGGATATACCGGCACCGCCCGAAGCTCCCGATACGGCTCCCGAAGCCGAAGCAATGACTACCGAGCAGTTCGAGCAGCAGACAGCCGCCGCCGAGCGTACCCGCGCGGAAATGGAACAGCGCGACAGAGAATTTCTCGCCGCGCTGGATCAGGTGCTGGAAAAGCAGAAAATACGGGAAGTACAGCCCCAGACGCCGCCCCCGCCGCCTCGCCGCAATATAGCGCAGGGATTGGTAAAAAAGGGCGTGGGAATGATCTCGCTGTCGCTTATTCTTATTTTCATGGGAGTAGTGATGCTGGTGTGCCTTTTCTCGCGCTCTCCCGACTATCTGCTGCCGCTTAAGCTGTCGCCGGTGACCGCCGTGCTAATCGGGCTGGAGCTTCTGGTGGGATATCTTACCTCGGGCAAGCATTTCCGCGTGCATATCCCAAGCATAGTGATCTCCGCGGTGCTGGTGGTGGGCTGCTGTATAATGGCGGCGGCGCTGAACAAGTCGTACAGCGATACCAAAACGGAATATAACAACCGCTCCGTTGCCGCGCAGATATACGACAGCAGCTATAAAGAGCTTCACTATGTGTCGGATATCTCGGTGCTTAAGGTCGAGGTCGATCTGAACCCCGACGGCGTCGGCAGCGAAAAGGGTCTTGAGGCTCTTTCGTCGGACGACACGGTCAATATCTTTATAGAGCTGGGCGGAACCTTCGACAGCCCTGCGGGCTTTGCGGCGGAATGCAAGAAAATTATCGACAGCTATAAAATTCTGGGCATTCCCGTGACAAATTTTACCTTTATAAATGAGGGAAGGCTCCACTCCTTCAGGCTGGAAGCGGAGGGAAGGTTTATCCAGGACTACTCCGAAAGCAGGCTGACGGAGCTGGTAAGACATATTTATATTGAGGATTACGATTATATTCACGATCTCGCCGATTATACCGAGCCGCCGGAGGAATCCACAGAGGACGCGGCGTAAAAAATTATCGCCGCACAAACCAACGCGAAAAATTTTTTTAAAATAAATAAGGACTATTTGCAGAAAGGATAAAAATGCTGACATATGATAAAAAGGTGACTATATATAGTTGCATAAAAAGCCAGTTCCCCGACCCGGGACTGTACCGAACGAGCAGGGTCGCGGAATGGCTGGAAACTAACGGATATACGATGGAGAGCCTGGGATATTCTTCATTCAGAGATTTTGCAAAGGATTTTACAGAGATGTTTACTTTTCAGGACGACGACAACGACGTATTTATCAAAACCAATAACTGGGAGCCGGGGGAGGGCGCGGTATGTGTTCAGCCGGATTTTCACCCCGCGGACGGTTTTTTTGGCACGAACAATATCGTGCTCAACGACGACATCATAGAGATGTCGCAGCAGTCGCTTTACGCGCTGACAAAGATACTCGGGAACAACCTCACCGTGCAGGCTATGAAGCAGCAGATATATCTCAGCTTCAACGAGGCAAAGGAGAGCGGCAGATTACAGTTTTTCGCGGATAAATATACCTTTCCGATAGACTACTGCGCGGACGGATATCTTGTAAACGGAAATATAACAAAAAATATCAGCCCTTTTGGCAGGAGCCTTTATTTTTCCTTTGAGAAAACCAGGATATTCCGCGGCGACAGCTCTCCCGAGCTTAAGCGGCATCAGCCAGCCGCTCCCGAGATAGACCGCGAGGTCAAGGAAAAAATTTACAAGCTGCTGGTGCAGCATTTCCCGCTGAATATGCCGATCCATATGGCGACGGTCAGCAAGCTGCTGACGGATCACGGCGTGGATCGTGCCCGCTGCGGCTTCAACAAGATGAAGGAGATGCTGGCGGAGCTGGATTTCCTGGAGCTGGAGAATGTGGTTCTCGGAGGAGTTCCGCAGATAAAGGTGACGATACGCAGTGCTCCCGAGTACAGTGCCGTATTGCCGCAGGCACGGCAGGAGCGGCAGGAGCGAAGCTATGGCGTTCCCTTTGAGCCTGCCCCCATCGCCGCCGAAAAGCCCGCGTACCGCTTCGAGGAGCGCCGCGAAATCCCCGAAGAAGCGCTGGACTGCTTCTGCAATCTGCCCATAAAGCCGCTGGAGATAATCCGCAGCTATCTTATGCAGCAAGATGAGGAGACCGATATCGACAGTATCCGCCTTGCGCTCATTGAGGACTTTGAAACGGCGCGCGGGGACGGAAAGATCCGTCACTACGACAGCAAGATAGTTTTTCCGTGCCGTTATCTTAAGGAGGACGGCTCGGCGGTGGAGATCACGCTTAAGCCAAGCGCCTACGAGGGAAAACGTTGGTTTTTATATTATGTGGATACCACCGTGCGGGAGCTCAGAAGCGTTCATATAACCCCCGGCAAGCAGCTTGAGAATTTCGCGTTTCTGGGGAGCTGGTCAAGCTTTCTGGCGGAGCTTGCGGACAAGGCGGTCGCCGAGGAATGGGACTTCCGTGACAGCCGCCGCAAGAGCTATCATATTCTTATTCAGTATATAAAATATACCTTTGCGCGGTTAAAGCACGAAAACAAGGTGTGTATTTCGGAAGATAAGCAGTTCGCCGCGTTCAACACGGGGCTGGTGGATAAGCATTATGACGATATCTATGCCTGCTTCGGTCCCAACGACCCGAAAAGCGATACCCGCTGGAAGTTCACGGGCTTCTGCACCGCGGCTTCAAGGGGTCTGGGCAAAATGCTGGTGAATTATTTCAATCCGCTGCCGCTGCCGCCGCGCTATTTCACAAGGAGCGAGGACCTGTTTTTCGACCTTGACAAGCGGCTGCACACCGATTTCGACCATATAATAATTGACAATATACGCCGTCTGCCGCTGCAATTCCTGGCGGATCAGTTTTCGGACTGCCCCGAGGCCAAGGAGATATGCGCGGAGATATCCGAGACCGCGGACAAATACCGCCGCACGGCTCTGTATAACGAGCTTAAGGAGATAATTTCCGACAACAGCAGGTTGTTTATACGCATTCAGAACCGTATCAAGGATTCCATAGAGCTTGCCAGAAAGCGGGTGCGCTGGAACTACAAGACGGCTATCCCGTCATACTTCCCGAAGCGGGATTCCATGTCGCTTATGCTGCCGCTCTGCCTTACCGAGGAGGAGACTCCCGACGTGGCGCTGGTGGTGGAGCTTACCCAATCGGGCAACTACCAGGGACAGACTATCCTTACTATACCGCAGGCTTACATTGACGCGCGCCTTATGTGCCGCATTACGGGCGACTGGCTCAATCCGGCGCAGATATCTCTCAGCTCCGATGATCCCGAGGAACAGGATATCGCTTCCGCCGACGAGGAAACAGCAGAGAATTATTAAATAAGGACAAAGGCACTCTAAAGACAAGCAACAAAAGCACCGTTCAAAAAGAGCAATATAACGTTCACGCAGGAAATTTTCCGCGGGCGGGTCGCGGGAAATTTTTTAAAATCATCAAATCGCGGAAAATTTTTTTCAAATAATGAATATTTGCCTTTTCCTCCGCACACAATATGACTGCGGAAAAAACCGCGTAAAAAAAGTGATATAAAGTCACAGGAGGAACAAAAAATGTCTAATCAGAACAATCAGAATAACCAGAGCAAGCAGAATCAGCAGAACAAGCAGAACAAGCAGGAGCAGAGCGGCTCCAACAGCCAGAGCGAACGCTAAGGCGCGGGCGGGATCATATCCCGCCCGTACATATTATAAAAAATTTTCCGCGACCCGCCCGGCACGG
>CAZKJC010000133.1:0-7710 GCA_964552995.1 uncultured Ruminococcus sp. | reverse complement strand
AAGCGATCCTCAGTCGCTCACTACGTTCGCTCCTTGCGGTCGATTGCGGGAACCGGTCATCGTTTGCCATTAAGGCAAACTCGACCTTTTTGAAATTCCCCTGCGGGGGCTTTATGCTGTTCTTGGCGCGCGTCCATTTGCTGCGTGAGCATTATGTTGCTCTTTGCGTGCGTTGCTTTGCTGCGTGAGCGCTTTGTTGATTTTGGCTTTATGCGGCTTTGAATTGATCGTGTTTGAAAAAATTTTGTCAAAATATAAATATTTTCCCATGCACCAAATCAAAATTTACATTTATTTCAAAATAAACTATATTATTCTTTTATGCTACAAATCCCGTCACTAAAGGCTTCAGCAATAAAAGGAATTCAAAATTCCTTTATTTTTGTATTGAAAAATCGGGCACAAAGAAGTATAATAATATTGTCCCCGAGAGATACTTAAATTCTTTCAATCCAGTTGTTACATTCATTGCTCCATCGGGGAGTTTTTACGACTTCTTCTTTCCTCTGTGACGATCAAGCCGTGAGTTTGAGGGCTTGCGGCGAAAATGATTTTGCGGTTCGGTTTTTCCGAGCCGCTTTTTTTACGCAAAAATAATTCCAAAAATTGGTTTTTGAATTATTTGCCGCTGCGCCGAGCAAAATATCAAAAAAGCAACATTCGTACAGAGCAACGCTTATTTTCAGAGCAGAAGCAACATCCAAAAAGAGCAACGTTTTGCCCACGCAGGAAATTAAAACAAACAGCATAGAGCAACATAAAAAAACACGCAGTAAAGCAACACCCGCAAACAGCAACATTGCGCCCACGCAGGAAATTTTCCGCGAGAGCCTGAGTGCGCAATACGGAGCGAAGCGGAGTGTTGCGTACTCGGGCGGGTCGCGGAAAATTTTTTAAAATAAGGAGAAATAAAATTGGAAAAAATTGCATTTTTTGACACCAAGCCCTATGACAAGGAGTGGTTTGACAAGATCAATACAAAATATGAGATAAGCTATTTTACGGGCAGACTGCGTCCCGCTTCGGTGCGGCTCGCGGAGGGCTGCCGGGCGGTCTGCGCGTTCGTTAATGATGATGTTTCGGCGAGGACTATCGGGCTGCTGGCGGAGCAGGGGGTGGAGATCATCGCCATGCGGTGCGCGGGGTTCAATAATGTGGATATCGAAGCGGCGGAGGGAAAGCTGCGCGTTGTGAGAGTTCCCGCGTACTCGCCCTACGCGGTGGCGGAGCACGCTATGGGGCTGATACTCTCGCTGAACAGGAAGATACACCGCGCATACAGCCGCACAAGGGATTTCAATTTCAGCCTGAACGGGCTGACGGGGTTTGATCTTTACGGAAAAACGGCGGGGATAATCGGAACGGGCAAGATCGGGCGGGTTTTTATTGGTATCTGCCGAGGATTCGGCATGAAGGTGCTCGCTTATGATCCGTATCCGGCGGAGAACAGCGGGATCGAATATGTGTCGACCGAGGAGCTTTTCAGGAACGCGGATATAATTTCCCTGCACTGTCCGCTGACGGAGCAGACGCGCTATATAATTGACGACAGCGCTATCTCGCTGATGAAGAGCAGCGCGCTTATCGTGAACACCAGCCGCGGCAAGCTGATCGACAGCGAGGCTCTTTTGCGCGCTCTCAACGAAAAGCGCATAGGCGGCGCGGCGCTGGACGTGTACGAGGAGGAGAGCGATCTGTTTTTTAAGGATAATTCCGACAGCATCGTTACGGACGAGGTGCTGTCTATACTGGTGTCGCGCCCGAATGTGCTGCTGACCTCGCACCAGGCGTTTTTGACGGAGGAGGCGCTGAGGGGTATCGCGGAGGTCACTCTCGGTAATCTTGACGATTTCTTTGCGGGGAAAGAGCTGAAAAATGAGATCAAAACCAAGAAATAAGCGGCAGTTTTTATGTTTTAAGGTAGTTGCTACTTGACCTTTGTGGGAGAATATGGTATAATATCTTTAGTATGAAGTAATGCAATAAGGGGAATGTTTCCTAAAAAGGGAAAGGTTGCAATACGGGGGCTGGCTGCCCCCGATACCCCCGAATCAAAAATCCTAGCTTACGCGAGGATTTTTGATATGGGGAAAACTCTTGTTTTCCCCAAACCCTTTAGCGCTTCGCTGGCGCTATTTGCGGCGCTTTGCGCCGAGTGTGGGGCTTTGCCCCACACCCTAGCAGGGGCTCTGCCCCTGCACCCCGCTTCCTTTTGTATCAAAAGGAAGCGAAAACAAATCCGCGCTTCGCGCGGGGGGAGCTTTTGGATTTAAAGCTCGCTCCAAAATCGAACAATAGCTCAGAGCAACGCAATGTCGGCGCAATAAAGGCACTGAAAGCATACGTCAGCGCACCGCCCACGCAGGAAATTTTTCGCGAGAGCCTGAGTGCGCAATACGAAGCGTAGCGGAGTGTTGCGTACTCGGGCGGGTCGCGGAAAATTTTTTTAAATCATTCGGGAAAATTTTTTTAGATCAGGAGGCAGTTATGAGGAGGACAAAAATTGTTTGCACGCTCGGTCCGTCAACTAAGAGCGACGAGGTGCTCAGACAGCTTATTGAAAACGGAATGAACGTTGCGCGACAGAATTTCTCGCACGGCGATCACGCGGGGCATAAGGAAACCCACGACCAGGTGGTGAGGGTCGCCGCGGAGATGGGAAAGCCCGTTGCGACGCTGCTTGACACCAAGGGACCCGAGGTAAGGCTGAAGAAGTTCGCCGAGGGGAAGAAGTACGAGATATTTTCGGGGAAGAGCTTTACGCTGACCACCCGCGACGTCATGGGCGACGATACGTGCGCGGCGATTACTTACAAGGGGCTTGCGGACGATATCGACATAGGAACAAGGATACTTATTGACGACGGAAATATCGGTCTGCGGTGCTCGGAGATCATCAAGAACCCCGACGGGACGGCGGATATCATATGCTCGGTGCAGCACGGCGGACTGCTGTCCGACAACAAGGGTCTGAATATCCCGGGAGTAAAGCTGTCGATGCCCTATGTGAGCGAGGTAGACGAGAGCGATATAAGGTTTGCCGCAAGGGAGAATTTTGATTTTATCGCGGCTTCCTTTGTTACATGCGCGGACGATGTTGTGGCTGTCCGCAAGATACTCGAGGATGAGGGCAGACCCGATATAAAGATAATCGCCAAGATAGAAAACGGCGAGGGCGTAAAGAATATCGACGAGATACTACGCGTTACCGACGGTATAATGGTCGCGCGCGGCGATATGGGCGTTGAGATACCCTTTGAGGATATCCCGCAGATACAGAAAATGCTTATAAGCAAGTGCTATAACTCCAACAAGACGGTCATAACCGCAACGCAGATGCTGGAGAGCATGATACACAATCCGCGCCCTACCCGCGCGGAGACTACGGACGTCGCAAACGCGATATACGACGGCACGAGCGCGATAATGCTTTCGGGGGAGACTGCCGCGGGCAAGCACCCCGTTGAGGCGGTAAAGACCATGGCGCTCATCGCGGAGACGACCGAAAAGGCTATTGATTACAAGAGCCGTTTTTATAATCATGTATCAAAGGACAGCGCAAACGTATCCAACGCTATTTCCCACGCGACGGTGAGCGCGGCGATGGATCTGGGGGCTACGGCGATAATAACGGTCACCAAAACGGGCGCTACCGCGCGTATGATATCACGTTACCGCCCCGAGTGCCCGATAATATCCTGCACCACAAGCGAGGTCACGATGCGCCAGACAGCTCTGAGCTGGGGAGTTATCCCGCTGATGGCGGAGGAGACCATGACAAGCACCGACGATCTTATTGATATGGCGGTGCAGAAAGCTACCGAAGCTAGGCTGCTGGATAACGGCGATCTGGTGGTGATCACGGCGGGAGTTCCGCTGGGAGTTTCGGGCACGACAAACCTTATGAAGGTGCATATCGTGGGCGACGTTCTGGTTACGGGAACGGGCATTACAAAGGGAGCGGTGACCGCAAACGTATGCGTGTGCGCGAATGAGCAGGAGGCTCTGGAGCGCTTTGAGAGCGGACATATACTGGTTATCCCCAAGACCTCGAACGCGATACTTCCGCTTATGAAGTCCGCTTCGGGAATAATCACCGAGGAGGACGGCGGCGACAGTCACGCGGCGATCGTGGGCATGGCGCTGGATATCCCGGTGATAGTGGGCGCGGCGAACGCGACGGCGATACTCCGCAGCGGCACGGTGGTCAGCATAGACGCGGAAAAGGGCATTGTGTGCACGGAGAGAAGTTAAACGGAAAATGTATATAGAGAACTCCCCCGCAGGTGCTGTGGGGGAGTTTTGTGATCATGATCAGCCTATTGTAATGGATTTTGTAGCGCTCCATGAGCCTGTTTTCGCGCTGTTCTTTGCCTGAACCTTGTAGTAGTATTTCTTGCCCGAGGCAACCTTCATAGCGTAAGAGGTGTCGGTAACGCTCTTGGTGGTCCAGTTCTTGTTGTCGGTAGAGTAGGAGAAGTTGTAGCCCGAAGCGCCGCTTACTTCTTTCCATGTGATCGTAATGGTGCTGTTTACGGCAGGAGCTGTGAGCTTAACGTTCTTGGGATTGTCGGTCGTTACGGCTGCCGCCTTGCTCCATTCGCCGGTCAGATCGCCCGCCTTGCTGCGAATGCAGTAGGTATATTTTGTGTTGGCTTTCAGCTTGCTGATGGTCGCAGTGTTGTCCTTGATATCCTCAACGGTAGTCCATGTCTTGGCGCTGCTTGCCTTGTATCTGATGTCGTAAGCGTCCGCGTCGTCAGGCTCTGCCCAGGTAAGGGTAAAGGAGTTTTCGGTCTTTTTGGACACCTTAATGCTTGAGGGAGCGTCGGGCTTTTTCATCTCGGCGGTGATATGTACCCTGCCGTTGCCGTCTTTACCGGTATTGTAGCCTTCAAAATATCTGCTGATACGGATCAGATATTCTCCCGCTTCCACCTTATACTCGGCGGTGCGTGAAGCGATTCCCGTGACATCATTCCATGAATAATATCCATTCAACCCATAACTTCCGGAGGTAACTTTATATGAGGATACGTAGAGCTGCTGACCGTTATCCTTTCTGTAAACCGTAATCTTCGACTCGGAGATCGCCGCGTCGTGAGTTACGATCATTACTCCATCGGCGGGCGCGGTAAAGCTGAAATCCGCGTAGTTGTGACCGTTGTCGTAATTCTTGCTGTCATCGTACTTGATCTGCTCCGTAGCTTGTACGCCGTCCTTTAGTACTGTGGGGTTAGTTCCGATGGGGTCTGTCGCAAACGCTGTTACGCTCAACGCGGAAACAGCGGTTACCGCCGCCGCAAACAGGCTTACAATTTTCTGTCTTAATTTCATTATATTCCTCCAAAATGTCAATATTACACAATATACAGCTATATATATATATATATATACCACATATTGCGTTCTTGCTAATTATATCACAAAATTATCACAATGTCAATAGGATTTAGGAAAAAAGTCGTTTTTAGTGAAAAATATTGCAATACAGAGCCCGAGCCGCCGAAAATATAGTGGGCGCGGCGAACGCGACGGCGATACTCCGCAGCGGCACGGTAGTCAGCATTGACGAAAAAAAGGGCATTGTCTGCACCGAAAGAAGTTAAACGGAAAATGTATATAGAGAACTCCCCCGCAGCATCTGCGGGGGAGTTTTGTGACTTTGTGATCAGCCTACTTTTATGGATTTTGTAGCGCTCCATGTGCCTGTTTTAGCGCTGTTCTTTCCCTGTACCGCGTAGTAGTAGGTCTTGCCTGCGGTAACGGGCAGGGAATAGGAAGTGCCGGTAACGCTTACGGTTTTCCAGTTCTTGTTGTCGGTGGAGTATTTGAAGTTGTAGCCGGTCGCGTTTGTTACAGCTTTCCATGTAACAGTGACATTGAGCTTGCTGCTGCTTATCGTGGGAGCAGCTATCTTAACGTTCTTGGGGTCGGTTGTGGTAACGGTTGCCGCCTTGCTCCATTCGCCGGCTATATCGCCTTCCTTGCTGCGAACGCAGTAGGAGTACTTGGTGGCTGCCTTCAGCTTGCTGATTGTCGCCTTGTTGTCCTTGATATTCTCAACGGTAGTCCAGTTCTTGGCCGTGCTTGCCTTGTATCTTATGTCATATGTGGTTACGTTGTCGGGTTCTGACCAAGTGAGGGTGAAGGAGGTATCGGTTTTTTCGGATACCTTAATGTTGGAAGGTGCATCGGGTTTTTTCATTTCCGCGGTTATATGTATTCTGCCGTTGCCGAGCGTACCGGTTTGCGGATACATGCCAAAAAGGGTATAAAACGATCTTGAAACACGAATAATATAATCTCCCTTTTCAACCTCATAATCGACTGCGCCGGAAAAAATACCCGCGTTCTCGTCATACTGGTATTTATAATTATCATCCGCACTTCCACGACCTGTTACAACATTGTAAGAGGTCGGTTTCAATGTTTCCTTGTTGCTGTCCCTGTAAACCACGAGATCTGTGTTGTTGATAGCAGCGTCAAAAGTAATGGTCATAATACCATTAGCGGGCGCTGTGTATGTGAAATCCACATAATTATGACCATTGTCGTAATCCTTGGTGTCCGTAAATTTTATTATCTCTGTTGCCTGTACGCCTTCCTTGAGTTCAATAAGCTCACCTGAGCCTACGGGGTCTGTCGCAAACGCTGTTACGCTCAGCGTGGAAACCGCAGTTACCGCCGCTGCAAACAGGCTTACAATTTTTTGTCTTAGTTTCATTATATTCCTCCAAAAAGTCAATATTACACAATATATAGCGATATATATATATATATATACTGTATATTGCGTTCTTGCTAATTATATCACAAAAAACTCATAATGTCAATAGGATTTCGTAAAAAAGACGATTTTAGTGAAAAATATTGCAATGCGGGACCCGAGCCGCCGAAAATTTTGAAATTATTTAAATAATATTTACCGTGAAACGGCATACACTAGGTACGGAAGAATTTGTTTTCGGAGGGATGTTTATGTCTATAAGAGCCTTTGAGCTTTGCAAGAATTATATGGTGGGAGGACAGCGCGTTGCGGCGCTGGACGGAGTGAGCTTAGATGTGGCTGACGGGGAATATGTCACGGTGGTGGGAGCGAGCGGCTCGGGAAAGACCACGCTGATGAATATTCTCGGCTGTCTTGATCTGCCGACCTCGGGGAGCTACTACCTTGACGGGGAGGACGTGTCCGCGATGTCAGACGAGGAGCTGAGCGATATACGAAGCGTTAAGATAGGCTTTATTTTTCAGAGCTTCAATCTGATAGAGGGGCTTACAGCGCTGGAAAATGTGGAGCTTCCGCTGCTGTACAGGCATGTTCCGAAGAAGCGGCGGCGGGAGATAGCGCTTGAGGCTCTGGAGAGCGTCAGCCTGTCCGACAGGGCGCTGCACCGTCCCTCGGAGATGTCGGGCGGACAGCAGCAGCGGGTAGCCATAGCGCGGGCTATCGCCGCCGATCCGTCTATAATTCTGGCGGACGAGCCCTGCGGGAATCTAGACAGCCGTTCGGGGCGCGAGGTGCTGGATATACTGTCCGCGCTCAATCGGAGCGGTAAGACTATTATAATGATAACACATAACGAGCAGACCGCAAAGGAAGCAAAGCGCCTGGTGCGCATTTCTGATGGGAAAATCAGTTAAATGATGATTTGTGCTGGCACGCTTATTTTGTTGGATTATTGTGTTGCTCCCCTATTGTTATGTTAA
>CAZKJC010000132.1:0-7751 GCA_964552995.1 uncultured Ruminococcus sp. | reverse complement strand
TGCGGAAAATTTTGCTGCGTGGGCGTTTTGCTGCTCTTTGCTGGCGACCCTTTGCTTCGTGGTCGGAACGCGGCTCTTTGCCAACGCTCCTTTTCTATCCTCTGACCGCTAAAAAATTTTCCGCGATCTTTCTGCCCTGCTCCGTCAATATCGATTCGGGGTGGAACTGCACGCCGAAGATCGGCTTTTCGGTATGCTCCACTGCCATTATCTCGCCGTCGGCTGTACGCGCGGTAACCCTAAGGCAGTCGGGCATGGTATCCTCTTTCGCGGCAAGCGAATGATACCGCGCCACCTCTATGCTCTCCCCAAGACCCTTGAAAAGCCTTGGATCACCCTCAAACACCGCGGTCGACTTCTTTCCGTGCATAAGCTGCTTCGCGTAGGTTATCTCCGCGCCGAACGCCTCGCATATCGCTTGGTGTCCCAGGCACACTCCCAATATGGGAACGTTCAGCTCCGTGACCGCCTTTTCGCAAATTCCCGCGTCTGCGGGTCTGCCGGGTCCCGGGCTCAATATGACATGCGAGGGCTTCAGCGCTGCTATCTCCTGCAATGTAACGTCATTGCGGACTACCTTTATATCGGGATCGATCCCGCCGATAAGCTGATATAAATTATAGGAAAAGCTGTCGAAATTATCAATAAGTAATATCATAGGTCTCCCCCCTGTGAAATCTCCAGAGCGTTCATTACCGCTTTCGCCTTATTTATGCACTCGTTGAACTCGTTTTCGGGGACGCTGTCCGCCACTATTCCCGCGCCGGAGCGCACGAATATCCGTCCGTTCTTCTTGAACGCGAGCCGTATCGCAATGCAGGTGTCGAGATTTCCCTTGAAATCAATATAGCCTATCGCGCCGCCGTACACTCCGCGCTTGTTGTTTTCAAGCTCGTTGATTATCTCGCAGGCGCGTATCTTGGGCGCTCCCGAAAGCGTTCCCGCGGGGAGCACCGCGTCCACCGCGTCCAGCGCGCTTTTGCTCTCCAGTATCTCGCCGCGCACCGTCGAGCCGATATGCATAACGTGGGAATACCGCTCGATCGACATATATTTCTCCACCTCGACCGTGCCGAATTTGGATATTTTACCAATATCGTTTCTGCCAAGATCGACCAGCATATTGTGCTCGGAAAGCTCCTTTTCGTCCGCGAGAAGCTCCCGCTCCAGAGCCTTGTCCTGCTGCTCGGTCTTTCCGCGCGGGCGCGTTCCCGCCAGCGGGAACGTGTGCAGAATGCCGTTTTCCAGCTTCACCAGCGTTTCGGGAGAAGCTCCCGCTATCTCCATATCGTCGCTTGAAAAATAGAACATATAGGGCGAGGGATTCGTGGTTCTCAGCACGCGGTATACGTCCAGCAGGCTGCCCTCGAAATCCGCGTCAAGTCGGTTGGACAAGACCACCTGGAAAATATCGCCCTCATAGATGTAGCGCCTTGCGCGCTCCACCATATCGCAGTACTGCTCCCTGCTGAAAAGCGTGCGGAAATCGCTTTTCAGCCTTGCGGGCTGTTCCTCGGCGGGCTTGCCGTTCCGTATCAGCTCCGCCATTTCCTCAAGCTCGCGCTCCGCCTCGGCGTAGCCCTCGTCAACATTATTGGCGGGGATATTTGTAATTAAAATGATTTTCTGGCGGATATTGTCAAAGGCTATTACCTTATCGAAAAGCATAAGGTCGATATCCTTGAATTTTTCCTCGTCCAGCGCGTCCAGCTTAAGGCATGGCTCGCTGTATTTGATGTAGTCATAGCTGAAATACCCCACCAGCCCGCCGGTAAAGCTCGGCAGACCCTCGGGCGCGGCCGATCTGGATCTCGACATAAGATCGCGGATATACTCGGCGGGGTGCGCCGTTGTCTCGGTGAGCTTGGTTTCCCCCGTGCGGACGTTCTTCACGGTGAGCCTGCCATCAAGGCAGGTTATCTCCAGCAGCGGGTCATAGCCCAGAAAGGTGTACCTGCCCCATTTCTCCTGGTTCTCCACGCTTTCCAGAATATAACAGTGCCTGCTGATGTTTTTCAGAATTTTCAGCACCTCTATCGGAGTTTTTATGTCCGACATTATCTCCCTGCTGACGGGAATTATATCGCAGTCCGTCAGCGCTCTTGCTTCTTCCAATGTTGGGCGCATTATTTCTCTCTCCTTTTAGGAAATTTTTCCAACAAAAAAACCGCCCCAAGACAGAATACCACTGTCATAAGGACGGATGACCCGCGTTGCCACCTTAATTCACGGCTTTCGCCGCACACTCATCGGATACTATTATATCCCTGCAATTAACGCTTGCTCAACGTCGCGGAATACTCGGAAAAACCTTTGACCGCGCCCTCGGTGGTCCATTTAATGTACAGCATTCCGCGGCATTTCCAGCACCGGCCGCTCTCTGTGGGTGCACGAACATTTTTATCTCCACCTCATAGGTTTGTAAGGGCATATTCAATTGTTATTTCTATAATAACACATCTTCTCTAATTTGTCAAGTGATTTTTTCAAAAAAAATGACATTCCGGTTTTTGACCTAACTGTCAACTATCCACTGTCAACTCTCAACTAACATATCTGCCCCCACATTTCTGTGGGGGCATAACATGTTTAGTGTTTATGCTATCGTAGCTTATCAGCTATCAAGCTATTACTTTCTCTTGCGAGCAACTACAACTGCAACGCCTGCCAGAGCCGCAACGCCTGCAGCTGCTGCAACGCCTGCAACACCGGTGTCGGGGCTGCCCTTGCTGTCAGTGCTTGTAGTGGTAGTAGAAGTGGTATTATCAGCACCGGACTCTTCGGTCTCAGCGGGGATAACAGGATCGTAGGTCATCTCATTGCCGGCAATAACCTCACCGTCAGCGCCAAGCAGATTGATCTCATCAACGGAAACCGTGCCGCCCCATGTCTGAATGAAGAGCTGTGCATATTCCTCGTCGTCCTGGAAGATAGGCTCGTCGGACAGCCACTGGATAGTGCCGTTCTCAAAGTCAATGAAAATGGGCTTTGAAACTCTGCCCCACTCGGTGTAAGCCCAGCCGGTAGAGTTGGAGTTCGGACCGATACCGCCGCCGATCCAAGCCTCCTCATCAGCGACCTCAGCATCATCAAATGTGCACTTGAAAGTAATACCGTAGATGTCAGTCAGCTCAATGTCAGAAGCATCAAGGAAAGCATCACTGCCGTCATCTGCAACAAGTATCAGAGTGCTGCCATCAAAATAGTCGTTAACATCATCGGAGAGATTGCTGGGCTCTTCGGTCTCCTCCTCGTAGGGCTCCTCGGACTCTATGGTCTCCTCGGGCTCTTCTACGGGCTGCTCGGTGGGCTCATCGGGAGTGGTAGGCTCCTCGGTGGGCTCAGCGGGAGTCGTAGGCTCTTCGGGAGTAGCGGGCTCTGTAGGAGCTGCGCCTTCTGCTTCAGCAGTGATAGAGATAGCTCTATCTCTGGAATTTAAAAACTTAACGTTGTCAATGTACATATTGTAAGGAATATCGCAAGCCCATCTCATAACAAGAAGATGAGTATCAAGAACACCATCAACAAATGAAGGGTTTACAGCCTTAGTAATCTTGATAGGCTGAGAAACAGCCTCATTATACTCACCATCAGAGTACTGAACATCGTTCCAAGCAGGAGTACCTGCCGAACCGCCCTGTGTACCTACACCTCCGCCGATCCAACCGGGGGCGGTTGTGCCGTCCTTGGTTTCAATGATCAGCTCCAACTCAATAGTAGCAACCTTAGAGAGATTATCTCCGCCGATCAAATCAGCAACCTCAAAACGAACCTTAGGAACCTTAGCGGGATCCTTAACATCGACCTTCAGCATTTTTGAACCGTTAAAGTCAACAACAGACAGGGTAGAATCATCTGCGTTAGCATCATCAATAAACATCGTAATGCCCTTAACCATTCCGTTTTCAAAGTCCAACGCATCATTGGAAGCCGCACTTGCGCTAATGCTGCAAACGGCTACCGATGAAAACGCCAATGCTGCGGAAACAACACAGCTCATGATCTTTCTTAACTTCATAAGAAAATCCTCCTTAAAATTTAACACAAATAAATGTAGGATAGCAAACACTAAATCCTCAAGATTTATTTTACATCATAACCGCCTAAAAATCAAGTGTCATTTTACACACATTTTATACTTTTTTTTTGTCATTTCCTCTAACACTTGTACAAAAAAAGGAATGCGCTCCCGGGAAATTCCCCCGGGAACGCGGTTATTACTTAATTTTGCGATATTAGTTTAATTGTCAGCTCTTTCTGCGGACGGTGGTAAGGGTAACTCCCGCTGCCGCCAATACCGCCGCGGCTGCCGCCGCGAAGCTTGTGGTCACACCGGTGGAGGGGTTGGTGGCGGTAGCGCCCGCGACTACTCCGTTAGGCTTGCTCGTGCTGTCGGGTTTGCTTGTATTGTCGGGCTTGCTTGTGTCATCGGGCTTGCTTGTATCGGAAGTGCTGTCACCCGAGGTATTTCCGTTGTTGGTATCGCCAGAGGTCGTACCAGAGGTGTCTCCCGAAGTTGTGCCCGAGGTATCGCCGGAGGTATTGTTGGAGTTATCGCCCGAGGTGTTGTCGGCGTTGTCGGCATTATCGGAGCCGCCGCCCGTTACATCGTCAACAATATCCGAGCCCGCGTCCGCCGCGTCGCGGGCTATTCTGCCGCCTGCTCTGGCAGCGTCTCCGACCGCGTTGCCTATCGCGCTGCCAAGGCCCGAGGCGGATACGGAAATCGTCATAAATGCCGCAAGCGCCGCCGCGGCTATACAAGAAATAAATTTCTTCATGATAATTCTCCTTATTATAATGGATTGCGCACCGCAGGGCTGCCCGAAAGCCGTCAGCCGCCGCGATGCGCGATCGGAACGATTTCCGGCATGATCCTTGCTTTTTTGCGCTAATTTATTTTTTGCCCGCGCGGCTTTTTTATTATAGGAAAATGCTGAATGGCAATTTTTTGTTCAAAATTTTGCCGCATAAAAAAAGCCCGCAGACAAGGGGGTGTCTGCGGTAACTCAAATCAATCAGCCGACTGTTTGGGGAAAAACAGTTTTGATCGGCTTAAATAATTGGGGAAAATATATTAAGAAGTATGTTAGCAAAAAGCTACTATACTATCTTTCAAATATTTATTACTCTATAATTATAACATCAAACGGCAATTTTTGCAACACCTATAACTACCAAATTTTATATATTTTTTTTGGTAATTATGTACAAATCACACAAGCTCCTCCGCAGCTTATATCAGGGTATCAGCAGACCCGTCATAAGCTCCGACACAAGCAGGATAAGCGGCATCGTAAGCACGCTCAGTATGGTTGAAACGGTGAAGTGATGAGCGGCGTATTCCGCGTCATGACCGTATTTATAGGAAAACATTATGGTAGCCGAGGCGGTGGGAGCGGCTGCCGCGATAAGCACAACGTTTATGACCGTCCCGCTCACCCCGAATATTCTCAGCGGAACAAACATCGCAGACAGCAGCACGGGAATAATTATCAGCTTGAATATCTGCACATAATAAACGCGCCTTTGTCTGAATCCGCCGAAAAGCCCCGCCTTGGCTATCGTAGCTCCCGAAACCAGCATTGCCAGCGGAGTGTTGGTCGCCCCGAGGTAGTCCAGCGGAAGCTGAATTATCCGCGGCAGCCGAAGTCCCGTAAAAAAGGCTGTCAGCCCCAACGCTATCGCCAGAATAGACGGAGATATCAGTATCTTCGCGAACCGCTTGAGCCCGCCCTTTTCGCTCCCCATAATAAAAACGCCGTGAGTCCACATAAAAATGTTGAACATCGTTATATAGGCGGTGAGAAAAAACACGCCGCTGCTGCCGAAAACCGCCTCCACAAGCGGTATGCCCATAAACGCGCAGTTTGAGTAGGCGAACGCGAAGCGCTCCGTCGCGCTGTTGTCCCTCCCCTTTCTCACAGCGATATGCGCCGCTATTATCAGTATCCCCTGAGCCACCAGAGCCAGCGCCATTGCGGTGAGCAGCCCATGCAGCATATCGGGGTCAAAATCCATCTGATAGGAATTGAAAATAACGATCGGATTTATTATAGAGATCGTGATGTTGGAGAGCTGTCTTGTAGCCTCCTCGCCCAGCAGCTTTTTCTTATACAGAAAATAGCCTATGAAAATCAGTATGAACATCACGACCGCCTGGAAAGCTATTACCGAAGCGGACTTCATCGGATCGCCCCTTACATATCGTATAAGAAACCGTTAAGTCTTGCGTGCAGAGGCTTGGCGACAGCGGTAGCCAAGGCGATCTTTATCCCGTCTCCGATAAGAAAGGGTACCACGCAGCTCATAAGCGCCGCGCCAAGTCCGGAGCCTGTAGATACCATAAACCATGCCGTTCCGAAGGCGTAGAGCGCGATCGTTCCCAGAACCATTCCCACAGGCATAAAAAATATTTTGTTATTGAATTTCTCCGCGAAGATCCCCGTGATAAACGCCAGCGGGATATACCCGATTATGTAACCGCCGGTCACTCCCAGCAGCTTGGCGAATCCGCCGGTAAATCCCGTGAACACGGGAAGCCCCACGGCTCCTATAAGTATAAAAACCGCCACCGCGACGGTCGCCCGCTTGCCGCCGAGAAGCGCGCTGCCGAGATATATCGCGAACGTTCCCAGCGATATCGGCACAAGCCCCGGCATCGGTATCGAAAACGGCGATGCCACACAGATCAGCGCCGCCACAATAGCCGTAAAAACCATTGCGCGCACATTGAGTTTCTTTTTTAATTTGTTCATGTCATTCTCCTGATTTAAAAGAAATTTTGCGCGACCCGCCCGTAAAAGCTCCGCATTCGCTCCGCTTTCACGGGCTCTCGCGTAAAATTTCCCTGCGCGAGTTCGCGTTGCACTTGGCGAGTGTTGCTTTTGCTGCGTAAGCTTTATGCTGCACTCGGCGGACTTTTTATTTGAGCCTTACCGCGGACAGCTCCGCGGCGGAAAGATATGAGCCAAGCCCTCCGATAGCCATTCTTACCGAGATATCGGTTATGAGATCCAGACTGCCCTCGCAGCCGTTGTCGAACCAATCCGCGTAAAGCGCCAGCACTCCCGAAATAAGAAACTCCGAGACCGCCGCCATTGACTGCTCGTCCATAGCCGCGCCCGCCTTGCGCAATGAGACCGACAAAGTCCTGCACAGCATTGCCTTGATCTTTCCGTTGTTGAAAAGGTCATGATTGTAGGTCATCAGCCTTACAAAAAAATCCCGCCGACGCTCCACCAGCGCGCTTATATCTCTGAAAACCGCGCCTATATTCAGCAGCGAGTCGTTATCGCTCCTGAGTATCTCCGAAAATTCGGAGAGTATCTCGTTTTCAAGCTCCGACACCACGTCCGCTATGGTGCGGTAGTGGCGGTAAAACGTTTTTCGGTTTACCTGCGCCCGCGCCGAAAGCTCGGATATCGTTATCACGGAAAGCTCCTTTTCCGACATAAGGTCGACAAGCGCGTTCCGTATTGTGCGTCGGGTCTTTACGACGCGCAGGTCTGTTGCGTTATCCATAATATAGCCCCTTTTTGTCGTTTTCCGCTTTATAATGATACCACTTTTTTCTTGTCTTGTCAATAGGCTTTTCGCTGTGCGCTTTAATGCTTTTTATAAATAGGGTTATTGATATTTTATATAAATGGTAATTTGGCTTAATAGGGGAGTCGCTGAAAGCTCATAATCTCCCCGCGCTAAGCGCGGAATCGGGATTCCAAAGGGACGCGTCCCTTTGGCGGGGTGCA
>CAZKJC010000131.1:0-7836 GCA_964552995.1 uncultured Ruminococcus sp. | reverse complement strand
CTCCGTTTCGCTGCGCTTCACTTCGCGCGATTGCGGGAACCGCGCAGCATTTGCCGTTAAGGCAAATGCGCGACTTTTTGAAATTTCATGCGTCGACATTGCGTTGATCTATGTTGTGCTTTATTCCGAATAAATATTTTTCTCCCGTATATACTCACATACGCCCTCGGGCACAAGCTCCGAAATATCCTCGCCGCGCGCCGCCCTTTCGCGTATCTCCGTAGAGCTTACCTCCACGGCGCGGGTCGGCAGAACCTTTATCTTTCCCATCTCCGCGGCAAACTCCATCATATCCGTAAGACTGTCGTTATCCCGCGCCGCGGCGCAGACCTTTACCTCGTTGAGTATGCTCTCATACCTGTACCACTTATCAAAGCTGAACAGCATATCCCCGCCTATCAGCAGAAAGAACCTGTCCTCGGGGTACAGCCTTTTAAGCTCCCGCACCGTGGTTATGGTGTAGCTTTTCCCGCCGAGAGTGCGCTCGATATCGCTTACCTCCGCTCCCTCGATATGCCCGAAGGCGCGGCGGCACATCTCCGCCCTGTCGTCGAACGGAGCGAGCTTGGTGTCCTTATGCGGCGAATCAAATGTCGGGATTATCAGCAGCCTTTTCAGCTTGAGCTGCTTCACAGCCTCCTCCGCAAGGCGAACGTGCCCGTTATGGACGGGGTTGAACGCTCCCCCGAAAATACCCGTTTTAATCAAGCTCGATCACCCTCTTTTTCGGGTCCTTGCTTCTGCGCCACAGCACGAATTTCCGCCCGATGACCTGCACTACCTCCGAGCCGGTCAGCCGCGCGATCTCGTCGGCAGCCTCCCTCGCGGTATAATCACAATTCTCCTGCACGCCCGCCTTGATAAGCTCCCGCGCGTTGAGAACGTCGTCGAACTGCTTTACAAGCTCGTCGCCTATCCCGTTCTTTCCCACAAAAAATATCGTATCGTACCCCTGCGCTATCGAGCGCAGATGTGCCCGTTGTTTACTCGTCAGCATCAAGAAACTTCTCCTTCAATATAACGGCGAGCTTTTCAAAAGCCTTCGCGCGGTGGCTTATCCTGTTCTTTTCCTCCTCGCTTATGGTCGCCATGCTCTCGTCGTCGTCCACCATAAATATAGGATCATAGCCGAAACCGTTGCCGCCCGTCATCTCATCGCCTATGTATCCCTCAACCGTGCCGTTTACGGAATACTCGCTGTCCTCATCATAAATAAAGTATATCGAGCAGACGAACCGCGCGTCGCGAAGCGGTCTTGCCACGCCGTGCATTTCCTCGAGCACCTTTTCGCAGCGCTCCTTATCCGTCGCTCCCTCGCCCGCGTAGCGCGCCGAATACACCCCGGGAGCTCCCCCCAGGAAATCTATCTCCAGCCCGCTGTCGTCCGCGATGGTGGGAAGCCCCATTGCCTCGAAGATCGCCCTCGCCTTGATATGGGCGTTCTCCTCGAATGTCTCCCCGTCCTCGATGATCTCCTCCGTATAGCCTGCCTCGCGCATGGAAACCGCCTCGAACCCGTAGAGCCGCAGAAGCTCCTTGAACTCCCGTATCTTCCCCTCATTGTTCGACGCAATGATTATCCTTTGTCGGACAGGCACTATGGCCTGCTCTTCCTCGCTCGGTTTGTGATGATTTTTCATGGTTCCTCCTGATTTTAAAATAATTTTCCTGCGGGCGTTGCTTTGCTGCGTGTGCGAAGCGTTACTCTATGCGAGCGCCCCTTTGCTGCGATCACTTTATGGTGCTCTTGCCAAATGATTTAAATTTGAATTTTCCGCACCGTGCACTCAACCGCTTCGCGGTGGAGTGCACTAGCTCGCCGTAAAAGCTCCGCGGAACTGCGTTCCGCTCCGCTTTCACGGCGGCTTGCGGAAAATTCCTGCGTGGGCTTTATGTTGCTCTCTGCGGGCGTTGCCCTCCTGCGTGAGCTCTATGTTGCTCTCTGCTAACGTTGCTCCACTGCGTGGGCGCAATGTGAAACTACTCAAACAGCGCCTTAACATAATCCTCCGGAATAAACGGCTGAAGATCATCGATCTTTTCACCCACTCCGACCAGCTTTACCGGAATACCCAATTCATTCTTTATAGGTATTATTATACCACCTTTTGCTGTTCCGTCAAGCTTTGTGAGAACAATTCCCGAAATTTCGGCACTTTCACCGAAAAGCTTGGCCTGATTAACAGCATTTTGCCCTGTTGTGGCGTCCAGAACCAGCAATATCTCCGTTGAAGCCTCGGGAAGCTCGCGGCTTACCACCCGCGCTATCTTTTTGAGCTCCTCCATGAGGTTCTTCTTGTTGTGAAGTCTCCCCGCGGTATCGCACAGAACCACGTCCGCGCCGCGCGCCTTTGCCGCGTTGATCGCGTCGAACACCACCGCCGCGGGGTCGCTGCCCTCCGTCTGCTTGATGATCTCCACGCCCGCGCGGTCCGTCCACACGTTAAGCTGATCTATCGCCGCCGCGCGGAACGTATCCGCCGCAGCCACTATCACCCGCTTGCCCGAACGCTTCAGATTTGCCGCGAGCTTGCCTATGGTGGTGGTCTTTCCCGCGCCGTTCACTCCTATGACCATTATCACCGAGGGCTTGGTGTCAAGCCGCAGCTCGTTTTCGCCCGTCAGTATCTCCGCGATAATCTCCCGCAAAAGCTCCTTTACCTCCGCTGGGTCGGTAGCTCCCGTGCGCTTCACCGCCGCGCGAAGCCTGTCGCATATCTCCATTGAGGTCTCCGCGCCGATATCCGACAATATAAGCGTTTCCTCCAGCTCGTCAAAAAAGTCCTCATCTATCTTGGTGAAAGAGTTTATCAGCAGCTCCACCTTGTTCACAAAGCCGTCCTTGGTCTTTTTCAAGCCGTTTTTCAGCTTTGCGAAAAATCCCTCGCGCTTTGCGGGAGTATCCTCCTCCGAGCCGTCCTCCTCGGAAACTTCCTCCTCGGAAATCTTCCCCGCTTCGGTGCTTTCCTCCGCACTTTCGGGGAAATTGCGGACTTCCTCCGGTTCGGCAATATCCTCTGTTACTTCGGGAGCTTCCTCGGGAACGACATCAATATCCGTTTCCTCGGCGGCTTCCTCCGTCTCGGCGTTATCCGCTATCGGCTCTCCGTCAAGCTCCTGCTCCTTTTTCTTTTTGAATTTATCGAATAATCCCATTATAGATCCCCTTTGCATATTATACTCGTCCGGAAGCGTCTTGTCAAGTCCCGAACCATGGCAACACCGTTATTTCAGCTCCACATCAAGCTCGTCGGTCAGCTCTCTTCTCAGCAGTCGGGACACGCCCTTTTCCTGCATGAAAACGCCGTAAAGCACCTCGCAGCCCTCTATCGTGCCGCGGCGGTGAGTTATCACCATAAGCTGAGTCTGGTTGCTGAACTGGCTTAGATATGATATGTACTTGTCCACGTTGACATCGTCCAGCGCCGCGTCTACCTCGTCAAGCATACAAAACGGCGTGGGTCGGTGCATAAGTATCGCGAAATAAATGGTGATCGCCACCATGGTCTGCTCGCCGCCCGAAAGGGAGATAAGGTTCTTGATGACCTTTCCCGGGGGAGCCGCCTTGATCTCTATCCCCGAATTAAGCACGTCCTCGGGGTCGGTGAGCTCCAGCTCCGCGTGAGCGCCGTCCCCGAATATCTTCACGAATATCTCCTTGAAATGGGTGTTGATATCCTCAAAGCTGTTGAGGAAGCGCGCCTTTATGTCGGTGGTGAGCTGCTCTATCAGCTTTTCAAGCTCCCGCTTGGACCTCTCGATATCCGCAAGCTGCTCCGTCTGGAACTTGAACCGCCGCGATACCTCAATATACTCGTCGATTGCCGCCATATTGACCATGCCCAGCCCGCTTATGCGCTTTTTCAGCTCCGCGAGCTCGTTTTCGGCAAGCATAAGGTTTTCGGGGAGAGTGACCTGCTCCACCGCCTGCGACACCGTAAGCTCGTAGCTCTCAAACAGCAGGCTGACGATAGCGTCATAGGAGCGCTGAACGGTATTTCGCCGCTCCTCCAGCCTTGCAACCTCGCGCGAGAACTTCTCCTTATCCGAAGCCGCCTCGTTTATGGTCTTGTGCAGCTCGTTTATCTCCTTTTCAAGCGCGAGTATCTCGGCGTTGAGCCGCTCGACCTCCCCGCTCCTTTCGGTCAGAACGTCGCTGCCGCTCTCTATCTCCCGCTTTACGCGCTCTATTTTCTCGCGGAGCGCTCTGTCGGAGGCGTCAAGCTCCTCCATCGCCTGCTTGTAGCCGCCGCTGTTTTCCAGCAGCATACGGCGGTTTGTCTCAATGTTGCGTATCTCCGCGCCCAGCTTTTCTATCTCGCCCGCGGCGGTAACGCGCTTTATGTTCAGCTCCTGAATGCTGTCGGAGAGCGACTTTATATGCTCCTCCGCTTCCTTTCGCTCGGAGCTCTGCGCGGAATGCTTTTTCTCCAGCTCCTCTATCTCCGCGGCTATCTCCATAAGCGCTCCGCGGCTTTGCTCGATGATATCGCTCTGCTGCTTTATCTGCGCGTCGAACCGCGCGAGGGTCTGCTTTGAAGCCTCTCCCTGCCGCGAAAGCTGCTCGATAAGGCTTTCCAGGCGGGATACCTCCGCGCGCACGCGTATCTCCTCGCCGTCAAGCTCCCTCAGCCTGTCCTGCATTCCCTCCGCCTCAATATCCATTTTCGCCACCTCGGAGCGGTACTGGTTGTACTGCTCCTCCTTTTCGCGCGTGGTCTGGCGCAGCTTGGATATCTCGGAATAAAGCGACTCTATCTCCTGTTTACGGGAGATTATGCTGCCGCTTTTGTTTATGCGGCTGCCGCCCGTGAAAGAGCCGCCCGCGTTTACAAGCTGTCCGTCAAGGGTAACTATTCTGAATTTATAGCCGTATTTCTTTCCTATCCTCGTCGCGGTGGAAAGATCGTCCACCACCGCGGTAGTCCCGAGCAGATTGCGGATTATCTCGATATATTCGTCGTCGCACTGTACGAGCTCGCTCGCGATACCCTCAAAGCCCTGCTCCGAGGAAAGCCGCGGCTCGTTAAGGCTGCGCCCCCTCATGCTGGTGAGCGGGTAAAGCGTGGCGCGTCCCGCGTTTGTTTCTTTCAGGAATCGTATGCAGCGGTTAGCGGTCTCCTCATTATCTACGATTATGTTCTGCATTACCGACTGCAATACCGTTTCAATGGCGGTGATATAACGCTCGCTCACCGAGATGACGTCCGCGACGATGCCGTGGATACCCGACAGCCTGCCCTGCTCGCTGGCGGTGATTATCTCCTTTACGCTGCGGTAGTAGCCGTCCTTGCTCTTTTCGATATCCGACAGCACCTTATAGCGCTGCTGCTTCTCGCCCAGTTTTGCGCTTATCTCGTCAAGAGCCGCCCGCGCTTCGTCCATGCGGCGCTTTTTGCCCTCGCGCAGCCGCTGATAGCCCGAGAGCTTGTTCTCCGTGCCGCTGTGTTCCTCGGAAAGCTGCTCCAGGCTCTTTTGCGCCGCCGTTTTTTCGGCGGTATACTGCGCTGTCCTGCTCTCGCTCTCGGACAAGTCCGCCAGAAAAGTCTCACGCTGCGTTTTTGCTTCGCTGCCCGCAAGCTCCGCCTGACTGATGGCGATATTCGCCTCGCTCTTTCTGCGGTAAGCCTCCGCCAGACCAGCCTCCAGCGCGGAATACTCCTCGCCCGCCCTGCTGCTTTTCTCCGATATTTCGGAAAGCTCCCGCTTTGCCTGTTCTATCTCGCCGTCAAAGCCGGATATCTCGGTTTTCTTTTCGGAAATTTTTCCGTTTATCTCCTCTATCTGCCCGTCGAAGCCCCTGCTGCTCTGCTCCGCGTTCTTAAGCTGCTCGGTAAGCTCCCCGCGGCGCTGCTCGTTATGCTTGAGGTCGTTTTCGGCAAGCTGTATCTCGGTGCGCTTGTCCGCAAGCTCCTCGTTCGCCGCCTGTATTCCCGAGCGCTGGCGCTCCAAGGTGCCTTGTATGCCCAGCTTGTCGTCGGCGAGCTTCTCTATCCTTTCCTGCGCCTTTCGCGCGTCGTTCTCGTAATGCTCGTACTCGCCGCGGTTGAGCAGGAGATCGTCGTCCAGCTTTTTAAGCTCCTCCCTTTTATTGAGAAGCTGCGCCGTGCTTACCGATATTTCCAGCTCCTGCCGCTTGTCGTGAAGCTCCTTTGCCAGCCGCGCCTTTTCCGACTGCTTTTCCAGCACGGGAAGCCGCTCCTCGTCCATTCTTATGATATCCTTCTGCCGCAGGATATTCTCCTCCGCTGTCGCGAGCTGCTTTTCCGCGTCGGCTTTTTTGTGCAGAAACAGGGATATCCCCGCCGCTTCCTCGAATATCTCGCGGCGCTGCGTCCCGCGGGCGTTCACGATCTCCGCAACTCTGCCCTGACCTATTATCGAGTAGCCGTCGCGCCCCAGACCCGTGCCCATCAGCAGCTCCTGGATATCCTTTAACCGCGACTTCTGCCCGTTTATAAGGTACTCGCTCTCGCCCGAGCGGTACAGCTTGCGGGAGATGACCACCTCGTCCGCGTCCACCGCCAGCGCCCTGTCCTTGTTGTCCATGGTCAGCGCCACCTTGGCAAAGCCCATCGGCTTTCTCTCCACCGTTCCGTGGAAGATAACGTCCTCCATCTTCTCGCCGCGCAGAGTTTTAGCGCCCTGCTCTCCCATTACCCAGCGCAGCGCGTCGCTTATATTGCTTTTGCCGTTTCCGTTGCTGCCCACCACGGCGGTGGTCTTGGTGTCGAAATTCAGCACCGTTTTGTCCGCGAAGGACTTGAACCCGTGTATTTCAAGCGTTTTAAAAAACATTTACATCTCCGTTTTGGGAACGATCCCGAGATACGCTCCCGCCTGTTCCCCGACCTTTATTTTATAGCCGATCCTCTCCAGCGCCGCGATATTGCCGCGCTTCTGCCCGATCAGCCTGCTTATATTCCTTTTATCCGTCAGCACGGTATATTCGCCCTTTGGCAGCCCCTCCAGGCGCGCCGTGATTTCCTCCAGCATTATCCTGCTCTCGCAAAGCTCGCGGAACGCGGGGTGGTAAACTCCCCCCAGCATATCCCGCTCCACCTCCGCGGAGGCGTGAAGCCCCATTCTGATGACCGCTATGCCGTGCTCGCCAAACATTCTCAACAGCCTTGCGCAAAGCTCCACTGTTTCCTCAAACCCGAAGCCGCGATACTCTCCGCGCTCAAACAGCTCGCCGAGCCGCGTTCCCTTTAAAATTACCGTTGGGTATATCCGCACCGTTTCTGGCGCGAGCTTTATAAACTCCCGCGCCGTGTATAAAACCGCGTCGGGACTGTCCTTGTACAATCCCGTCATCATCTGGAGCCCCAGACGTATGCCGCCTTGCTTTATCAGCTCCGAAGCACGCCTTACGTCATCGGCGGTATGACCGCGCTCGTTCGCCGCAAGCACCTCGTCGCTCATGGACTGCGCTCCCAGTTCTACCGCCGTTACGCCGTATTCCCGCAGTATACCGATAATTTCCGCGGAAATACAGTCGGGGCGGGTGGAGCAGCGTATGCCGTTATACGCGCCAAGCTCCCTTACGCCACGCGCGGCGGTCTCCAGAAGCTCCGTCATATATCCGCGCGGGATCGCCGTGAAGCTCCCGCCGAAAAAGGCTATCTCCGCCTTTGCGCCGATATCGTTCAGGTGCTCCGCCTGCTGTGTCAGAAGCTCCCACACCTCCACGGCGGAGGGAGCCTTTGCCGCTCCCGAAATGCTCCTCTGGTCGCAGAAGCTGCACCGGTGCGGGCAGCCTATATGCGGAATGAAGATCGAAAGATTAGTCTGTTTCATAGCCCATCAGCCCGATTGCTTCCTTTGCGGCAGCCT
>CAZKJC010000130.1:0-7886 GCA_964552995.1 uncultured Ruminococcus sp. | reverse complement strand
ATAAGTGCCTGCATGGGCTGCCCGAGCCTTACCGCGAGGTGTTCACGTTGAGAGTCTTCGGTGAGCTGCCCTTTGAGCAGATAGGGCAGCTCTTCGGCAAGACCGCTCACTGGGCGTGTGTTACCTATCACCGTGCCAAGGAAAAACTGCTTAGGGACTTTGAGAATTAAGAAATGCTGAAAGGAGCGCAAAGATGAACGAATGTGATGTTGTAAGAGACTTGATCCCGCTGTACGCGGAGAATATCGCGAGCGAGGGCAGCCGACGGCTTGTTGAGAGCCACACGGAGAACTGCGCCGGCTGCCGCGCCGCGCTGGGTACTGCACGGGACAACAAAATAGTTGTGTCCGCCGCCGACCCGCTGAAAACCATGAAGCGCGGATTCCGTCGTTACACCGCGGAAATAGTTGTGCTGGCAGTATCGCTGACGCTGGCGGCTCTGGTGAACGGCTGGGGATATTTTCTCGACCCCGGCGATTCCATGGGGTATTCGGTGTTGGCAATGTATGTGATCATCCCGATGTGCGGTATGTTCTGCGGTGCGGCTCTGGGATTGAGGAGCGGACGGCTGAAATGGCTGTTCCCGCCGCTCTACGCTGCCGCGAACGTTTCCGCGCAGTTCTTTCATTTCGGCTTTGATATCGGCATTACGCTTGCGGCGCTTATTCCGTCGTTGGCGGGGATATGTGTGACAATGCTGCTCCGAATGATCGTGTACAAAAATAAAGCAAAATAAAGGCTTCGCGCCGACTTTCGAGGTCGGCGCGAACTCCTATTTCAGCATTATTTTCCCGAGCGCCGCAGCGGTCTCGCGCTCACCCAGCGCAATTCTCTCCGCAGCGTCCTTGGCGTTGAAATCCATTGTTCCGTTGTTAAGTATTGAGGTGTTTTTATCTCCTAAATAAATTTCCTCCGATGGAACGAGCTCGATAAATTCCGCGTCGGGAAATTCCGATCTGTCCGCGGTATCCTCCCCAAGATAAGAAACGATAAATTTTCTGTAACCCGCGTTGTACAGCGGTCTGATGGGACAGTTATCCTTTATCCCGCCGTCGCGGTAGCTGATTCCCTCTATTTTTTCGGGCGGAAACGCGGCGGGGATAGCGCTTGAAGCAATAAGTATCTTTGTGATAGTTTCGGGTGAGTAGGCGCGCATATCAAAATATTCCGCCCTGCCGGTTTCCATGCTTGTGCAGCAGGCAAAGCAGGGAACACGCACCCTGGAAAGCCGCAGATTTATCTCATTGTCCTCAATAAGATCGATCAGACCCTCTCTCGAAAACAGTCCGGAGTTTATCGCGCCGCTTATGCGCTCCCTTGTTATGCTTTTATCCTCCGACCGCGCGTATTTTATAGCCGAGCCTATGACCTTTTCTATCGCGTCAACGGGGTCTGCGATAACGGACTGTGAGATACTTTCCCACACCTTTTCCGCGTCCTCCGCGGAAGTAGTGGCGAACAGAGCCGCGTTGAGCGCTCCCACGGAAGCCCCCGAAAATCCCGTGATTTTTTCCGCGAGACCGCTCTTGACCAGCGCCTTCCATACGCCGACCTGATAAGCACCGCGCCCTCCGCCGCCGCATAATACCAAACCGTATTCCGACATGATCTCCCCCTATAATGCAGTTAAGTTGTGTTGACGAGGAGCTGAATATGTTGACGAGAAGTAAATGATTTAAATGGGAATTTCAAAATTTCCGCCAGCCATACTCCGCTCACTCACGGAGCTTTGCGCAAAGCTCAACAAAATGCCATAAGCAATTACGCGTTTTTTGCGCAAAACCCTCGTTCGTTCACTACGCATGTCCGGCGGAAACCGTGCAGTATTTGCCGTTCGGCAAATACGCACTTTTTGAAATTCGTATGCGTGGGCGGACAGTGTATCTATGCTTTCAGCTCCTATGATCCAACACCATCATTATACTCGTTGACGGCAAGTACATATTCCGCGCAGATCATCTTTTCTTTTTGGAAAAAATCGGCTCGCTGCGGCGGCTTTTTTCGCGTGCCTGTTGTTCCTTCAGCTTTTGCTCGCGCTGCGCGGCAAGCTGTTCGAGCTTGCTTTTGCTGCGCTCCGCCATATCCAGAAGCATAAGCTTGTTGTTGAAGGAGGGCTTATCCAGCACTATCTCAAACAGCACGTTTATCAGCTCCTCCGCCTCGCGGTCGCTGCTTACCAGCCGCCGTTCCGTCAGATCGCGCTTTGTTACCGCAAGCTGACGTATATCGTAGCACTCCCCCGTGTCGATTATCTCGTTAAGAGCCGCCAGCGAGCCGCGCAGCCGCTTCACGTCAGCGGTCTCCGCGTCCTCCTTTTTAGCGCGGTTGTCGGCTATCTCGCATTGCAGCAGCCGTTTCAGGTCCTCCGCGCCAAGCTCTCTGATAAGCGCCTTAAGCTCCTTTCTGTCCTCGGGGATATCCACGTCGTGGTGATACACGAGCCAGCTTATCTCCTCCGACAGGTCTCTGTTGAATTCCAGCCGCCGCATGATACCCTCAGCCAGAAGCCGTCCGCGCTCCGCGTGCCCCCTGAAATGCCCGCGCCCCTTGCTGTCCAATGAGAAGCAATCCGGCTTGCCCATATCGTGGAACAGCATTGCGAACCGGATAGCGGGCTCCGGCAGGGCGTACCCCACCGAACGCGCGATGTGCTCCCACACGCCGAAATCGTGATGCTCCGAGTGCTGATCGAAGCCCATGCAAGGCTCTATCTCGGGTAACACATGTTTTAAAATATCCCCGTACTTCTCCAGCACCTTCGCCGCGAATTTTCCCATAACTATCCGCGAAAGCTCCTCAAAAATACGCCCCGATTCCGCGTACTCAAAGCAGCTGACGTTCTGCTGCATAGCCGCCTGCGTAGCCTCGTCGATCTCGTACTCGTCCTCCGCGCAGTAGCGTATAGCCTGCAGCAGCCGCCACGGCGCAATGGTAAAGCTCCGCGACATATCATAATAGGTCTCCGCCTCGGTCTCTTCGTCGCGACTTTTGCGATCTTTGGAACGGCGCTCGTCTCGGGGACGACGTTCGTCCTTGCGGCTTGCCGTAACAGTCTCGCCGATGGCCACCACCCGCTTTATATCGCCCGTCAGACAGCTCTTTCCGCCGTAGGGATCGATAAGCCCCGAACGCGGCGAGTACGCCATAGCGTTCATAGTAAACCCTCTGCGGAACAGATCGGTCTCCAGGTCCTGCGCATACATGACCCTGTTCCCGACGACCTCTCTGCGGTAGGGGGACACCTGTATGATCATACCCACCACCGTTACCAGTATCTCGCCGCGCTGCATTCCCTCGTCCGAGATACGGTAATCTCTGAACGCGAACAGTATATCGTTTATTTCGGCGTTGGTCACAATGTCAAAGTCCTGCGGGCTGTTCCCGAGGATCAGCTCTCTCACGCACGCTCCCACGATATACGCGTCGAATCCCGCGTTTTCAAGGCGCTCTATCGCTTCGTTTACGGGCTGCGGTAAAATAATCATACGATCACTTCCTTACGATATTTTAATATCTCAAATGCCGTTTCCACGGTGAGTTTATCATGCTCTTCAAAATAAGAATACAGCCTGCCGCTGTCCTTTGGCGAGGTCTTGTAATAATACGGGGTCATCATAAACAGCGCGTTCAGCGTGGACTGATCCGTGATCTCCGTTTCCCCGCGCACCTCGTCTTTTCCCAGAAAGGAAAATCCCTTGAGAGAATAGGGCTTGACCTCGTTGTAATAAGGCTTTTCGTACAACAGGCTCTTCAGTGTGAATAAATGCTCCCTCGCGGGAATAACCATAATAAGACAGCCCCGCGGTTTAAGTATCCTCAGCAGCTCCTCGCCGCAAAGCGGCGCGAAAATGACCGTCGCCAGATCGGCAGAGCCGCTTTTGATCGGAAGTCTGAATACGCTTGCCGCCGCGGGATAGATCGCCCTTCCCACAAATCTCGGCTTGGCGGCGGAAAGCGCGTTCTTGCTGATATCCACCGCGTATATTTCGGGGGAGGACTTCTCCGCCAGCGCGTCGTATATCCCCGCCGTGTAGTAGCCCTCGCCGCAGCCGCAGTCCGCCGCGACGGGAGCCGCTATGCCGTCGGTAAGCTCCGCGGCGGCAGTGCATACGCCGTCGAGCAGCGGCTTGTAAGCTCCGGTGTTCAGAAACTCCCGCCGAGCCGCCGCCATCTCCTTGCCGTCCCCGGGGTCCTTGACGTTCTTGTGCTGCGCCAGCAGAAGATTCACATATCCCCGCGCCGACACGTCAAAGCTATGATTTCGGGAACATTTCAGCGCCCCGCCGACCCGCCTGAGCGCCGCCGAATTTTCACTGCGCCCTTGCTCCATGCAGACAGGGCAAATATATCGATCCATCTTTTCTCCTGATTTTAAAGAAATTTTCCGCGAGTGATTTAAAAGAAATTTTTCGCGACCCGCCCGTAAAAGCTCCGCTCCACTTCGTTCCGCTGCGCTTTCACGGGCTCCCGCGAAAAATTTCCCTGCGTGGGCGTAAAGGTGCGGTATGCGTGCGTTGCTATGCTGCGCGGTTTTGGCGTAGCTCTTTGCGGTTTATCTTAATTTGAAATTTTTCGTGACCCGCCCGCGAAAAATTTCCTGTGTGGGCGTTATGTTGCTGTATGCGTGCGTTGCTATGCTACGCTGGCTTGGAGTGGCTCTATGCCGTTTTTTGCGCCCTTGCATTTTTAGACTTTAAACCCGATCTCCGCCAGCATATATTCGGCGAACTCCCTTAATTCCTCGGCGGATATATCCCGTGGGAAACCCGAATCGCTCCGATAGCTCTCCGCGGCGGCATTCACCACATATAAATATTTTGCGGGCAGATTTTCCGCCGCCCACACCGCGCCGTCCGCCTTGGAGAGCACCTTTTCCTCACGCACAAACGCCGCGGCGCGGCACAGATTGAGCACGACATATATCGGGTCGTCCGCGATATCCCGCACGGCGCTCCCCACGTCATACATAATACTGTCCAGATAATACTCCCGCTTTACCTCGCCGAAAACCTCTCCGATCGGCTTTCCGCAAAGCGTTCTGCCGACCGCCCTTATTACCGTGAAATGCGCCGCCAGGTCCTTATCCGTTCCGCGCATGCCCTCGCAATACTCCTCGGGCGCAGCGAGAAACCGCTTTTTGTGCGCGTCGGAGTAATGCAGCTCAAACGGGGCAGGGTAGACAAAGCTCCGACATATCTCCTCGCGCACCACGCTCATTTCAATTCCTTTTTGTGGGAAGTCAGTGCGGCTCTCAAGCTCTATCAGCCCCTCCACATATTTGACCTTTTCCTCCGTCGAAACGGGCATATTTACCGCGGCAATAAAATCAATATCGCTCTTTAGGGGATTATAGCAGCCGAACGCCATCGACCCGTGAAGATATACCCCCGTGAGCTTTTCGCCGAATATGCTTTGCGAAAGTCCCGATATCTCCGTTAGAATAACCCGCATATTACCTCCGCAGACACTGAATTAAGGCAATACCGCGCAATCTCTGTGCGGTCTTTGTACGGTGTTGCCTTGACAATACCTTATTCTATTATATACTATTTGCCCGACATATTCAAGCCCCAAATCGTAAATGATATTTGTGCAAAATTCATAAAAACGATTACAACATTTGTACGACATTCGGAAAAAAACCTTGGAAAAGTGCTTGCATTTTGAGCAAATTTACTATATAATAAAGATATGACGTTTGGGAAATTGGCGATTTTTTCACATTAACAAGATGTCTTGCCTGTAAAAAAAGTTTTCGTTGCACAAAGCTCGTGCCACTGAAATTTTGAAATTCCCATTAAAAACGTCAAATTCAACAAGTTCACCGATTTTTATCCGCCGTAAAGCGGAAAATTCAGCGGCTTAACTTACGGAGGTAAAGCAAATGAAAACATTCACAGCCGACAGCATCAGAAACATAGTTCTCACCGGTCACGGCGGGAGCGGAAAGACCGCGTTAGCGGAAGCGATGCTTTTTAAGTGCGGTCTTACCGACAGAATGGGCAATACAGCCGACGGAAATACCGTCTGCGATTTCGACGCGGAGGAGATCCGCAGGAAAATCTCAATAAATGCCGCCGTAGCTAATGCTGTATGGTTTGACACAAAGATAAACATTATCGACGCTCCCGGTCAGTTTGACTTTATCGGCGGAATGCACGAGGGTATCCGCGCGGCTGACAGCGTTATTATAACCGTAAACGGCAAGGACGGCGTGTGCCCCGGCACGATAAAAGCCTACAATCTCGCGGTGGAGCAGAACAAGGCTCGTATGCTGGCGGTGACCTGTATGGAGGTCGAAAACAGCGATTTCTACCGCGTTCATACCGAGCTTAAGACCGTTTTCGGTCCGTCCGTCTGCCCGATAGTCGTTCCCTATGACAAGAACGGACCTGTTGAGGCGTACATCAACCTCATCACCATGAAAGCCTATAAATACGACAAAAACGGCGATCCCACCGAGGAGGAGATGCCCGCGACCGAGAACCGCATAGCGGGTCTGCGCGCGGCTATGGCGGAGGCTGTTGCCGAAACCAACGAGGAGTTTATGGATAAATTCTTCAGCGGCGAGGAGTTCACCCAGGATGAGCTTGTAAAGGGCATTCACGACGGTATCGCGAACGGAGCCATCACCCCCGTCGTATGCTGCGCGAACGATACGCTGTCCGGCGTGGATATGCTGCTGGACGCAGTAGTCACCATGCTTCCCTCGCCCAACGAGAGAAAGCTTGAAAAGGTTGACGGCGAGATCATTGATTACGACGAGAACAAGCCTCTTAAGGCGGTCATCTTCAAGACCGTAGCCGACCCGTTTGTCGGCAAGATAAGCTATGTCAAGGTAGTCCGCGGCAAGCTCACCGCAAAGAGCGAGATCGTCGGCACCTCCGGCGAGCCGCTTAAATTCGGCAAGCTGGTTACCGTTGTCGGCAAGAAGCAGGAGGAAGTACAGAAGATATGCGCGGGCGACATCGCCGCTGTCACCAAGCTGGACGCGAACACGGGCGACACCATCTGCGACCCCGCCGACACCAAGTCTCTCGAGGGTATCACATTCCCGAAAGCGTGCTACTTTATGGCTGTAACTCTTAAGGGAAGCGGGGACGAGGGCAAGCTCTCCAACTCCATCAAAAGGCTTCTCGAGGAGGACAGAACGCTGGAGTACGTTCACAACCATGAAACTCACGAGCGCGTTATCGGCGGTCTTGGCGAGCAGCATCTGGACGTTACCGCCACCAAGCTCAAGAGCAAATTCGGCATGGACGTTGAGCTGAAAGCGCCCAAGATCGCATACCGCGAGGCTATCCGCAAAAAGGTCACCATTGAGAGCAAATATAAAAAGCAGTCCGGCGGACACGGACAGTACGGTCACGTAAAAATAGAGTTCTCGCCCTGTGAGAGCGACGAGCTTGTTTTTGAGGAGAAGATAGTCGGCGGCTCCGTGCCGAAGAACTTCTTCCCCGCGGTAGAAAAGGGACTTGCCGAAGCGGCGGAAAAGGGCTCTATCGGCGGCTATCCCGTTGTAAGAGTCAAAGCGACGCTTATCGACGGAAGCTACCACCCCGTAGACAGCTCGGAGATGTCCTTCAAGACGGCGGCGTCCATGGCGTTCCGCGACTGCATGAAGCAGGCTGAGCCTTACCTTCTCGAGCCGCTTCAGAGCTTCAGTATCCTTGTCCCCGACGATAAGCAGGGCGACGTTATGAGCATGCTCTCCAAGCGCCGCGGCTCGGTGCTGGGCATGAACAGCATAGGCGGCGGTATGACAGAGCTCTCCGCGGAAGCTCCCGAAGCGGAAATGCAGGATTTCGCGCTGGTACTGCGCCAGATCACGCAAGGTCTCGGAGAGTTCACCGCCGAGTTCGCGAGATATGAAATGCTTCCCGCGG
>CAZKJC010000129.1:0-7957 GCA_964552995.1 uncultured Ruminococcus sp. | reverse complement strand
CGTTTCAACACGCTTTTCAAAGGGCAGCGGCAGGAGCTCCGTCCCGTCAGCCCGCTTCACCGACTTGTATATCATAGGTGTGACATAGAAATATGTTATGGTTTGATCCGGAAAATTATCAAGCAGCACTACCGGAAGATAGTCGCCATAGCTGCCGTAGGTATGAAACATATAGTTCGTGAGGGGAGCGTCAAAGCTCGCGCCGCCCTCAACAAGCGCCTTTACACATTCAACTCCGCGGAAGCGGCACGCGATAGCCAGCGCCCGCGCGGAATATTCCACGCTGCCCAGCCGCGCGCAGACCAGCGAGAGCCCCTCGGCGGTCAGGTTCAGCGCCGCTTGTTCCAGCTCCGCGACCCTTTCCGACGGCGTGAGCTCCTCGACCGAAATGACCGTCATAGCTTTACTACCGCCGCTTCGCCGACATTCTTTTCTACCGCGAACGCCGCGTTGAGCAGGGTCTGCTCGGAGAATTTCCGCCCGATGAACTGCAAGCCGACGGGCATATCCGCGACCGTTCCGCAGGGAACGCTTATAGCGGGCAGCCCCGCGATATTCACCGTTACCGTGCAGATATCCGCTGCGTACATCTTGGTGGGGTCGCCCATGTTCTCGCCCAGCTTAAACGCTGTTGAGGGCGTTGCGGGGGTAGCGATAACGTCGCACTTCTCAAACGCTTCGTTGAACTCCTTGACGATATCCAGCGCCACCAGCTTCGCCTTTTTGTAGTAAGCGTCAAAGAAGCCGCTGGACAGCACGAACGTGCCGAGCATGATCCTGCGCTTTACCTCGTCGCCGAAGCCCTCGCTACGGGTCTTTTCATACATATCTATAAGGCTGTCGTAGCTCTCGGTGCGGTAGCCGTATTTCACTCCGTCAAATCGCGCCAGATTTGAGCTTGCCTCGGCGGAGGAAATGATGTAGTATGCGTTCAGCGCGTACTTGGTGCTTGGCAGACTTATTTCCACTATCTCCGCGCCCTGCTTCTCCAGCTCCTTTACCTGAGCCATAACGGCGGTCTTGACGCTCTCGTCCACGCCCTCCCCGAAGTATTCCGCGGGGATACCTATCTTTAAGCCCTTTATATCGCTGTTGAGCTGCGCGGCGAAGTTGGGGTACTCCCTGTCGGCGGAGGTCGCGTCCATGCTGTCATGACTGCATATAAGCCCGTACAGCATAGCGCAGTCGGTAACGTTCCGCGCCACCGGACCTATCTGGTCAAGAGAGGAAGCGAACGCCACCAGACCGTATCTCGACACCGACCCATAGGTAGGCTTTAAACCGACAACTCCGCAATAGCTTGCGGGCATTCTGATAGACCCGCCCGTGTCCGAACCGAGCGAGACCACCGCCGAGCCCGCCGCGACAGCCGCCGCCGAGCCGCCCGAAGAGCCGCCGGGTACGCAGTCGAGGTTGTGGGGATTATGCGTTTTCTTGAAGTGGGAGTTTTCCGTGGAGCTCCCCATGGCGAACTCGTCCATATTCAGCTTGCCGGTGACTATCATGTCCGCGCCGTTCACTCTCTCCATAACGAAAGCGTCAAAGGGCGGAACGTAATTGTAAAGCATTTTTGAAGCGCAGGTGGTGAGCAGTCCCTTTGTGGAGATATTATCCTTTATTCCTATGGGAATGCCCGCGAGCGGGTGACGCGCCTGCTTTGTCAGTCTTTCGTCAAGCTCCCGCGCTTTTTTGAGAGCCTCCTCGCGGCATATCGTGAGGTATGCCCCGACCTGCGGCTCGGTGGCTTCGGCTCTGTCCAGAACGGATAGAGTTATCTCCTCGGAGCTGCACTCCTTTTTCGAGAGCATTTCCGACAGCTCGTGAGCCGACTTTTCGTATAATTCCATTTTCTCTGTCCTTTCTTTTATGACTATTCCACTGTTTTGGGTACGACTACGCAGCCCGCCTGCATCTGCGGCGCGTTGGCGAGAAGCTCCTTTCTTCCGAGCTTGTCCGTTCCCTCCTCGTCCGCGCGCAGCTTCATGGGGTGCTCGGGGTCAAGACCGCTCGCGTCGCCATCGATCGCGGGGAGCTGCTCCACCATCGCGACTATGCTTTCCATATCCTTTTCAAATTTCGCAAGCTTCTCGTCCTCAATGCGCAGCCGAGCCAGCTTTGCGAGATGTTTAACGTCAATGCTCATCTCATATCCTCCTATCGGTTTATCCAGACGCCTATCCAGGAAACCGTACCGTTTTCGTCAAATTCAAATCCAAGATAATCCTCGTCCTCGGGCTGATCCTCGCCGCGGTAAAACCACATATTCAAGTCATCTTCCCTGCTCTGCGGCTCTCCGAACGTATTCAGCACCTCGGACCGCTCCGAGCCGAGAGTGATCCCGTTTACGGACAGCGCGTCGTCGGCAGTGTAGTCCCGAGACGCTATCAGCCACTTTATTTCTTTTTTCAGATCGTCGTCCTGCTCGGAATTTTCGTCAAATATAACCTCCGCCGCAAAGTCGCCCTTGTAATAAAGCTCGGGATAATAAAAGCTGTAATCCTCCCCCAGCTTTTCGATCGTCGCGGGGTTCGGAACGCTTTTTCCGTTGAGCGTCACCGTTGGTCCGTCCTCGCTGGTTATACAGCCCGACGGCATTGCTATCACCGCCGCAGCCAATACGAACGGTATTATAAATCCTTTTGTCATCTTTACTGCTCCTCGATCATCTGTAAAAACTGTTCTTCGGTTATTATCGTAATACCAAGCTCGTTGGCTTTGGTGAGCTTGCTGCCCGCTTCCTCGCCCGCCAGCACATAGCTTGTCTTTTTTGAGACAGAGCCGCTGCACTTGCCGCCGCGCTTTTCTATCATTTCCTTAGCCTGCTCCCTTTTCAGCGTGGGGAGCGTTCCCGTAAGCACAAAGGTAAGCCCCTCGAACTTGTCCGAGACCTTGGCGTCGGAATAGGTCATATTCAGCCCGAGCTCCTTCAGCCGCTCTATCAGAGCTATTCTGTGGGGCTCGCGCATGGCGGTGTAAACGCTGTCCGCCAGGACATCACCGAAGCCGTCTATGGCGGAGATAGTAAGGCTGTCCGCCTCCATTATCCCGTCCATATCGCCGAATTTCTCACATAGGAGCGTCGCGGAGCGCTGCCCTATGCCCCTTATTCCCAACGCGAAAACCAGCCTGTTGAGCTCGTTGGACTTGGACTTCTCTATCGAAGCGAGAAGATTTTCCGCCGACTTCTCGCCGAAGCGCTCCAGCGCCGTCAAATCCTGCTTTGTGAGCGTGTAGAGATCGGCGACGGTATGCACCAGACCCTCGCTTACAAGCTGCTCCACGATAGCCTCTCCCAGACCGTCAATGTTCATGGCGTTGCGGGAAGCGAAATGCTCTATCGAGCGCAGCAGCTGCGCGGGGCAGTCTATGTTCTGGCAGCGTATGACCGCCTCGTCCTCGTCCCTGACCGCCTTTGCGCCGCATATCGGGCAGACGTCGGGAATAAAGTAGGGCTGCGAGCCCTCCGCGTGTGAAACGGAACGAACCACCTCGGGGATAATATCCCCCGCCTTGCGCACAACTATCCTGTCGCCTACCCTTATGTCCTTATCGGTTATGATATCCTGGTTATGCAGCACGGCGCGGGAAACGGTCGTTCCCGCCAGCTCCACAGCGTCGAATATCGCCACAGGGGTAAGCGCGCCGGTTCTTCCTACGTTTATTTCGATCTCGTTGAGAGTAGTTTCCTTTTCCTCGGGGGGATATTTGAACGCCACCGCCCACTTGGGCACTTTGGTGGTAAAGCCAATATCCTGCCGCAGCGCGAAATTGTTCACCTTGACCACCGCGCCGTCGATATCAAAGGGCAGCGAGCGCCGCATTTCGCCTATCTCCCTTATACGCTCCACGACCTCCGCGGCGCTTCGGCACACTTTGAAATCAGGGATCACCTTAAAGCCAAGGCTTTGGATAAACTCCAGCGACTGCGAGTGCTCCGTAAGCTCCCCGTCCATCTCTACACGCTGAATGTTGAAGCAGAATATATCCAGCTTTCGCGACGCGGTAATGCGGCTGTCCTTTTGCCTTAAAGAACCCGCCGCGGCGTTACGCGGGTTTTTGGGGAGCGGCTCGCCGTTTTTTTCCTGCTCCTCGCACAGCGCGGCGAAGCTGGCTCTCGGCATATAGACCTCTCCGCGCACCTCGATAAAGGGTATCTCCTCCTTGAGCTTGAGCGGGATCGAGCGGATAGTTTTCAGATTTTGCGTGATATCCTCGCCCACAAAGCCGTCGCCGCGGGTCGAGCCCCTCACGAAAACGCCGTTTTCATACTCCAGCGATACCGAAAGCCCGTCGATCTTCGGCTCGACCACGAACTCCCCCGCACCCTGCTCCGCAACGCGGTCAACGAACTCCTCGACCTCCTCAACGCTGAAAACGTCCTGAAGGCTGCCCATCTGCACCGCGTGAGTTACCTTTTCAAAGGTGTTGAGCGCCGTTCCGCCGACGCGCTGCGAGGGCGAATCGGGTGTGAGCAGCTCGGGAAATTCCTGCTCCAGTCCGCGCAGCTCCCTCATCAACGCGTCGTACTCGTCGTCCTCGATAGTGGGCGCGTCCAGGTCATAATAATTATGGTTGTGGCGCTCTATTTCGCCGCGGAGCGCTTCTATCCGCTCCCTTGCTTTGTTAATGTCCAAAACTTCCTCCTAAAGAGTTATAATGTTGCTCCGTAATCCTGCAAAGAGCCCACCAGGTCCTCCGACGAGGTGACAACGTGGGTGTACGCCTCGGGAACTCTGCCCACTATCACCGTTTCAGCCGCGACGATAGCGGTGGAAACGGGAACTCTCGCGGAATACCCCGGTATGACCGCGTCGACCTCCGCGTCGATCTGTATCACTATGCGGTGCAGGGTCTGGTTTATCCCCGCCTGGGTAAACTCGCTTATTATTGTGGTGGTAGCGTAGCCGAGCGGCTGAACGCTCATTCCCACCGAAAAGCCCCTGCCGTGCAGCAGCTCGATACCCACCAGCGTTCCTATCGGTATATCTATCCCGATAGCCGAGATACGCTCCAGCTCCCGCTCTATCCTGCTTGAAACTCCCGTTTTGAGCCTGTTGATATTCATCACGTTGCTTTCAAGCGAGATTATCTCACCCTCCGCGTTGGTGGTAAGCTCAACAAGCTTTGAATAGTCCGCCCCCTCGCGCTCCAGCTCCGCTATCACCGCGTCATTGATGATATTCGTCACTGCCGAGTGGCACTCGTAGGCGTTGACCGTTTCCACTATCGGTCTGAACCTCAGATCAACCAGAAATAACAGCCCAAGCAATATCAGCGCCAGCGCGATAAGCTTTGTACCCAGCCGCTTCCCGAAGCTCCTTTTTCGCGATACCATGAAAATCACCTCTTCCCGCATAATATGTTTATGCGGGCAAAAGGGTGAATTATGGCAGCTTGTATAAATTTTTAACCGATAAACGCCTTAAAAGCTTTATAAGCCGCGTAAATATCCGTTTTCGCGGTTATCTCATAGGGCGCGTGCATAGACATCACGGGTACTCCCACATCAATAGTATCCACGTCCAGGTTCGCGATATATGCCGCAACGGTACCGCCGCCGCCGATATCTATCTTGCCCAGCTCCCCTGTCTGCCAGATGACCCCGCTCTTGTCCAGTATAGCCCGTATCTCTCCGACAAACTCCGCGCTTGCGTCGGAGGTGCCGCTCTTGCCGCGCGAGCCAGTGTACTTTGTCACGCATACGCCGCCGTTTAGCACCGCGCAGTTGTTCTTCTCGAAAACGTCGGGGAAAGTGGGATCGTAAGCCGCGTTGACGTCCGCGGACAGGCACTTGGAGTTCGCGAGAACGTCCCTGCCGCGCGCTCCCATAGAAGCCGCCAGATCGGCTATAAAATACTTGAGATAAGCCGAGCAAAGCCCCGTATTGCCGTCCGAGCCCGTTTCCTCCTTATCCGTGAGGATAGCCACAGCCGTTCTTGCTACCGACTTTGCCTCCAGAATCGCCATCAGCTCCGTATAAGCGCACACCCTGTCGTCCTGACCGTAAGCACCCACAAGGCTTCTGTCAAAGCCGATATCCTTAGCCTTGAACGCCGGAACAGCCTCCAGCTCCGCGGAAAGGAAGTCCTTTTCGACAATTCCGTATTTCTCATTGAGTATCATCATGAGATTCAGCTTTACCGCCTCGCTCGCGTCGTCCTCCTTAAAGGGGCGCGAACCGATGATTATATTAAGCTCCTCGCCCTTGATGAGCTCGTTAGCGGGGCGCTTGTACTGCGCGGAAGCCAGGTGCGGCAGCAGGTCGGAAACGCAGAATACGGGGTCGCCCTCGTCCTCGCCGATACGAACCGTCACCTTTGTTCCGTCCGCCTTTACGATAACTCCGTGCAGCGACAGCGGGATCGTCGGCCACTGGTACTTCTTTATCCCGCCGTAATAGTGGGTCTTGAAATATCCCACCTCGTCCTTTTCATACAGCGGGTTCTGCTTGAGATCAAGCCTGGGAGAATCTATATGCGCCGCCATCAGATTAACTCCGTTCGTTATCGGCTCCTTGCCCACTACCGCCAGGATAACGGACTTTTCGCGGTTCACATAATAAACCTTGTCCCCCGCCTTGTACTTCTTGCTCTTGTCAAAGGGAATAAACCCCTTCGCCTCCGCCTCTTTCCGGATAAACTCGGTCGCTTCCCTCTCGGTCTTGGCCGCGTCCAGGAAGCTCTTGTAGCCCTCGCAGAACTTATCGCACTTCTTAAGCTCCGCCTCGCTCATGATCGCCGCAGCGTTCTTCTTTACGCTGAACAGCTTCTCCTTAAGCTCCTTTGCCTTTGATTCGTTCTTTTCGTTTTTGTTCATGATGATCCCTTTCTTATTTTAATTTGAATTTTCCGCACCGCAAACTCAGTTGCTTCGCAACGGAGTTTGCTAACTCGCCGCGAAAGCTCCGTTCCGCTGCGCTCCACTTCGCTTCCACGGCGGTTTGCGGAAAATTCCTGCGTGGGCGTAATGTTGCTGTTTGCGAACGTTGCTTTGCAGCGCCGTTTTGGGGTTGCTCTTGGCTGATGATTTAAATGCGAATTTTCCGCACCGCGCAACTTGCCTTGGCAATGACGGTGCTAACTCGCCGCGAAAGCTCCGTTCCGCTGCGCTCCACTTCGCTTCCAAAGTTTTGTGCAAAAATCATATAATACCTTTTGCATTACTTCAATGTTGCACAAAACTTTTCGGTTTGCGGAAAATTCCTGCGTGAGTGTAATGCTGCTCTTTGCGAGCGTTGCATTATTGCGTGAGCTTTATATTGCTCTTTGCCTGCGCTGCTTTGCCGCGCAGTTTAGGGGGTGCTCTTGGCTTGCCTTTAGCCGTACAGCTTTACATAAACGTCCATAGCCTTGGTTATCTTATCCACATAATGCGCCGTATCGGGTATGGGGATAGTGTCCAGGTGCTCTCCGTCGGAGGATATGCTGCTGTCCGCCAGCCATTCGTTGACCTGCCCCCGCCCCGCGTGATACGCAGCCATAGCCGTTTCCACATTGCCGAACTCATCATAAAGATAGCCCAGCAGAAAGCAGCCGTACTTTATATTCATCTGCGGGTCGTACATATCCTTGTATACCGCGTCCTCGTCGTCGGTGCGGAACTTTATCCAGTCAAAGGTATCCTCCATTATCTGCATAAGTCCCCTTGCCCCGACATTCGACACCGCGTCGGGCTTGAAGCCGCTCTCGGTTTTTATCACGGCATATACCAGAAACTTATCAATATGATTGTCCCGCGCGTAACGCTCCACATAATTCTCATACTTTATCGGGTGTGACGAGCGCAGGTATCTGTCATAGGCGAAATACAGCCCCACCGCCGCGATAAGCGCGATTATCAATATCACCACAAGCCCGATAACAACGGGCTTTCCGCGGTTTCTTCTTTTCCTTGTAGTCATTGTGTCTCCAGTTTATCTGTTATTTTTTTGGTTATCTCAGCAAGCTGCTCCCGCGAG